>JAKVBZ010000389.1 GCA_022448645.1 Pirellulaceae bacterium | reverse complement strand
AAGTCAACCAAATTGGTGGTGCAGCCTGCCATGAAGGCTACCGCAGCTGCTTCTTTCGCCAAATCACCCCGTCGACAGGGGAAGTCAACACGGTAGGCGAACGCGTTTTTGACCCCGCCAAGGTTTATGGTAAATAACCCCATCGAAAAATGAGCCTTTCGCAAATGACCTGGCTGCCAAATGCGCTTGGCAGCCCCGAAACTAGCGCCCCATCGTAGACGGTAAACGCAGCATGTCAGAGTCAAAGTTAAAACTGGGAATTCCCGCAGGCAGCCTACAGCAAGCTACAGCCGAATTACTCAAGAAGGCCGGATATCACGTCACGTTTCCGTCGCGATCTTACTACCCTTCAATCGATGACGACGAAATTGAATGCCTTCTGATCCGGGCGCAGGAAATGGCTCGTTATGTCGAACAAGGCATCCTGGATGCCGGCATTACTGGTCACGACTGGATCATGGAAACGGAGGCTCAGGTCGTTGAAATCTGCGAACTGATTTTTTCGAAAGTGAGCCGCAGGCCTGTACGCTGGGTACTCTGCGTGCCAAATGATTCCCCCGTGCAATCGGTCCAGGATCTGCAAGGCAAACGTATTGCAACTGAGGCTGTCGGATTGACAACGCGTTATCTCGCGAGACACGGAGTCGAGGCCCAGATCGAATTTTCCTGGGGAGCTACTGAAGTCAAACCCCCACAACTTGCGGACGCGATCGTCGAAGTTACCGAAACCGGCAGTTCATTGCGGGCAAATAATTTGCGTATTGTTGACGAAGTGTTGCAAAGCACCACGCGTTTGATCGCAAACAAAGAGGCCGTCACTGATCCTTGGAAACAGTCCAAATTGAGTGACATTTCAATGATGCTGGAATCCTGCCTGGCTGCGGAAGGCAAAGTTGGTTTGATGATGAATGTGGCTCGCATGGATCTGGACAAAGTACTGGAACTACTCCCAGCCTTGCAGAAACCAACAGTCTCCACGTTGTCCGATCCGGACTGGGTCGACGTGAACACGATTGTGGAAGAGTCGATCGTACGCAAAATCGTGCCGGGCTTGAAAGAGGCAGGCGCACGCGGGATCGTTGAGTACGCCATCAACAAGATCATCGCTTGATGCCATAGACACCTCGCACTATTTTCCACCTGGTACAGTAGCTGTACCGATCATGCCACGTACAAGTCGCTGATTCGCTCCCAATCGGTTCGGTTCTGGACAACCATCAAAGGGAACTCGGCCGCGTACGCAACTGGCCCTAGCTTGCCCCCGAGCGACTCGCACACTTTCCTGGCACAGGCAGTCACTAGCCTTCTTTTGTCTATTCACCATCGCCAGAGTCGCCGTTTCCTAGCGATTACATCCACCAGCCAACGTTCAGGCCGAGTAAGCTAGTGAGCGGAAATCCTTGGGTCGATAACACATGACGTCTACAATGCAGCTGCAGGCTATTACTCCGTGCAGTTCATTCAGAGCGAAAATCTTGGCGACAGGCGGAAAGGTGGCTCGATGGCCAGACTGCGTTTACGTAAAACGCTGATGGATTACATGGTGATCGCTATCACCCCGGTTCTCATCATGCTACTCGTCGGCAGTCTGACCTTCTTTCTACTGACCGTGTTCTACGATGGGCTCTATGACGCGCGCCTACGGTTCATTTTCTCCTGCTTCGTCTTTGCCGTCGTACTGATCGCAAGGATCTCAATCGAAGAGGGCAAAGAACGCGCCGTCCTCTTCGCAATTCCCCTGG
>JAKVBZ010000388.1 GCA_022448645.1 Pirellulaceae bacterium | reverse complement strand
TACTGCTCGTCGGCATGCTGGTGGCAGATGTCGTCTACATGGTGCCCTCGGACAGTGGCCAAGCTCTCACGTTACCTGCAACCTTGAATTGGCTGCGTCCTCTGTTGCGGCCATTCCTGCCGTTGTTATCCGCATTAGCCAAACCCGAGATTCAGTACTCGATGATGCTGACACTCGTATCTTGCTTCTTCACATCCATCCTGTCGCTGATCGTCGCCGTCCCGTTAGGCTACGTCATTTCCCGTTTTCGCTTCCCTGGCCGCAACCTGCTCGATGCCATCCTTGATATTCCCATCGTGCTGCCACCACTGGTGATCGGTTTGAGTCTTTTGATCCTCTTTCAATATTGGCCTTTCAGTCTGACCAGCCGCTGGGTTGTCTATCAAATCCCGGCGGTCATCCTGGCACAATTCATGGTCGCCGCGGCATTCGCCGTACGCACGATGAGAGCCACTTTCGATCAAATCGACACGCGACAAGAACAGGTCGCCCTGACCTTAGGCTGCAATTATGCGCAAGCCTTCATGTTGGTGTTGTTTCCACGTGCTCGACAAGGAATGTTAACAGCCGGAACCTTAGCGTGGGCGCGAGCATTGGGAGAGTTTGGACCGCTGTTGATCTTCGCGGGTGCAACCCGTAACAAAACAGAAGTCTTGTCCACCACGGTGTTCCTCGAGTTGAGCATCGGAGATTTGGAGGCCGCCGTCGCGGTGTCGCTGATCATGGTCGTAGCCGCCGTCGTGGTCCTGGTCATCGCGCGCATCTGGGGTACGCGCACGTTTACGATTTAGTTTGACACAACCAGACGCCAGCGATGAACGCGTTTGCTATGGCAAACAAAGAAGCAGCGTGGCAATCCCTCCAGCGAATGTCCAATTTCTTTTTGCTTTGAACGCGGAGACGCGTTAGCTTAGAATCAGGAACCTCTTTTGACTTGGGCGACACATGTTTCGCAATCGACGTCCGCAACGCGGTAACGACAACACGACAAGACTCGGCGAACATCTCGAGCCACGTCAGCTCCTGGCACTTGTCGCTGAACCCATCCCAGCGCACACCTTTTCTGACAGTGCCGCCACGGTCGGCGTGGAGATTTCAGAGGTCGATCACAACGAGCCGACCGTCACAGTCTATTGGGGTGACAACGACGGCCAAGACGTCCCTCACGAGTGGGACCAGGCCATCGCTTTGGCTACTACAACGACTGGTCGTATAGAGACTCGTATCACCGGCCTTCAGCCCGCTACGAAGTACTACTTCCGTATACGTTCATCGAATGGGATCCACGCTGCCGAGTGGACCGACACAAAATCCTTCACGACCCACCCTCAGGCTGCTTTTCAAATCAGCGAGGTCATGTCGGCCAACGCATCGACGCTGCCAACACGGATACGGCGTTCGGTCAACGTGGAATTTGCCGGTCCCTTGAATCACTACGATTGGTTGGAAATTGAGAACAGAACGGATACGGATCTCGATCTAGGTGGCTACTACCTGACCGATCGCCAGCAGCAGCCAGATCGTTGGCAGATTCCCCACGACACCATCGTTGCCGCTCAATCCTCGGTTATTGTATTTGCATCTGGTTTTAACGTTCAAAATCCTGACTTCGACGAACGTGGGTTACTACACACCAATTTTTCGTTGGCACGGACTAGCGAATACCTTGGGCTTTACGATCCTGACCTCCGTCTCGCCGATGACTTGGAAGACGAACTTGAGAACCAACAAAATGATGTCTCAGTTGG
>JAKVBZ010000387.1 GCA_022448645.1 Pirellulaceae bacterium | reverse complement strand
CCCTTTGTACTTGGTACTAAATGGGAACTCCCCCCCCCATTTAGGTCATCATAGTTGAATGGCAAATATTACAATTACTGTACACATTGATTACAAAACATCACAATGTTCTAAAACTGCCCTTAGGATCACAAGGATCAAGGAAATCAACCCGCCAAAATAAGATGTTTGGTGTTTTGCCCATGCTTTTTTTTTTCGCATGCTCATGGGGAGGGGCCCATGGGATCGGGAGACGTGACCTTCAACTGCGCGGCGGCTGCCAACACGAAGCAAGCCGTTGGGAGATGGACGTAGAAACTGGATTGCCCGACGCTGCCAACTCGTAAGCCACGAAATGCACACAAAAACTTGTGGCGCCAATTGCGATTTTTCATGATTCAGCGACCTGCGTGTGAATGACTCGCGTTTGCCGACAGCGCCGTTTTTCCTGTGGGACGGTGTTGATCAAGATTTGTTATTCAAGACCGTTGTAGCCCACCGGAAGGATCGGCACATTGCCGACTCGACCCAATCGGCCAGCGAGGAAGCGCGGTTCGACTGAAAACTGAACGCCGAAGTTGTCCCGACTGCGATCATAATTGAATCCAAGACCGACAAGGAACGATTCACCCACACGGACGAATTGACCTCGCTGACCGATGTTTCCAGTTTTACCAAAGTCCAAACTTGTGGCGTAGTTGACAATCCATTTAGGACTGAGTCGATAGCTTGTGGAACCATACAAAATGCTGCTGCTGAAGGGGCCCTCAATGCTACGGACGCCACCGATGAAACGGTAAGTTCCCGGACGACTGATCATGCCGGCCAGCGAGACGGTACGTAAGCCGCTGGAAAAGAAATCGGCCATCCCGTCCGATAACACGGTGAACCGGTCTCCAGCATGCCAACGAAAATCATAGTTCAGCAAGCCGATTTCCTGTCCAAAGTTGTCTCGATCTGGGTCGGGATAAATGTTGCCCTCGATGTCGAGCTTGATGTAATCGACGACTCGTTGATTTCCAGGCATGCCTCGCTTTGTTTGCCACCGCTGACGTGCAGCAATTCGCCAAATCATCAAATCTTTGGCAACTTCCGAACTGGGGGACGTGACCCAGCGTTGTAGACCGGTGCGAGCCGCGTAGAATCGTTCGTCGAACTTCAATGGGATATCCCCGCCGGGCACACCACCGAACGTATCGAAGAAAAATCGACGACGGAAGAACTCGGTCGAATCGTCGTCCAATCGATCGTAGAGGGCCATATCGGCGAGTTCGTAATCTGCGTCGGCCCAGAAGAATTCGCTTTCGTAGACAATTTTGTGAGCGATTCCATTCACGTTGAACAGTCGGTTGCTCACGTTGGGATTGATGCGTACGACCGGAATGCTGGCTCTTACTCCAAGTTGTCCGAAGAGACGAGTCACATCTTGATCGACTAACGTCTGTTCCCAAAATCCGGCTTCGCCAAGTGCATACGGCACAATTTTGGCTCCACCCCACTGCAACGGCAGGTCAAGTCTTTGGCGCGAAACGGCACGCAGACCTTCTCGTTCTGCTTCCCAGGCCAACGGGTCGAACTTAGCAAGTTCTTTCGAGTTCGTGGGGGCGTCGGCAATTTGAATTTTGCCGTATCCCACGTTCGTGTGCTCCGTCCAGGACAGCCAATCACTTAGGATCGGCTGTCCAATCCAGAAGTGGTCCAGTCGTGGCCACCAGTTGGTTTGCGTGAAAAAGTCGTTAACACGTACGTCGGCGGTCACAGACCAAGATTTG
>JAKVBZ010000386.1 GCA_022448645.1 Pirellulaceae bacterium | reverse complement strand
CCCATTTGAGGGCGAAAATCGTCGAGAAACTGTAGTTCCAGATGTCCATCCAGTACCGCTCCTCCATTGTTAACAACTATCTGATCGTGTTCGGTTCCCGACAGAAAACCACCAATGTCCATTTCCAGGTGACCTGTAGGACTTTGGGAAAATGTACCGTAGATATTCAACGCGCCCGGTCCACCGACGCCAGGGGTCAGCTGTGACGCATTGTGGAAACCGCCAATGACTACTCCGTTACCCGTAAACAGCCCTCCCTGAATGTCGACGTAATCGGCGATGATGGTTCCACTGTCCAATTGGGTTGTCCCGGATGTTTGCTGGAAATTCTCGGCTGCCACAAATGTGCTTTGGTGGATTCCCAAAAAGCCTGCATTGATAAAATATTCTTGGACTGCAAGCGTATGATTTTTCAAAGTCAAACTACCGTCAGGGGTATTTCTTTTTAGCGTGGATAGAACATTCTGTTCTGATTGCAGGTCTTTGATGACGCCTGCGTCTTCAAGGATAAGATCTGCCTGGTTTGTTATGATCTGGGCATTGGGAATGGCTAGCGTACCCGCGATGTGAAACCGACCGTTGGTCAGTGTGGATGAACTGACATCGAGATTTTTCAATCGCTGTAGTACATCGATCGTGCTGTCGGCATTGACGAAAAGATTTCCATTTGGGCCCATGTTCAGCTCGTTCGTGATGAGCAGTTGAGCACCATGATTGACGGAAACATTTCCGTCCACCATGGCGTCTTGAGTGATCATGGATTGGGTGTTCAAGCCTTGGCTCTGAATATCAATCGCACCGCCTGGTCCGACAAAAGTGATGCCGTTGACGTTCAGTTGACCATTCTGATCGATAGAGACCAGACCGTTGACGACATCCAGACTTCCTACAGGGGTGGTGGTGTTGAGGATGTTTGCGATGCCACCATTGTCGATCACTGCCGATGTCATGTCATCTGGTAGGAAACCTGATGACCAATTCTCCATATTGTTCCAGTTTCCAAAACTACTAGTAAAGAAATCGATCTCTGTGGTGAACAGTGTGAGTGAATCCGAACCATATCGGGGTACCAAGCGTTTGGTTGTCCCAATTTCCAAGCCGTCAATGTGATCAAACGTGCCAGTTCGCTGGCCATAATGGATGATGTTGAATTGGTCACCGCGCGAGGGGATGAGCCCGTTCAACATGATTTGCAAGGTGCCTGCCAGGCTGGCAGTTTTACCTACAGAAAGCGAATCAAAAGCACGATTTTTGGCGCCCCCCAATTCGAGTTGTAGGATCCCGGCCGAGCCTTGTTGGTAATTGTCTGAAACACTTAGTTGACCAATGCCCGGACCAGGTGCCACGATAGCGCTCACGTTGTCGAGGTCACCTGGAACAACTCCGAATCCGGATACAGGGCCACGCGTGGCAATGATGCTTCCTGTCTCACCTTGTGTGGAGTTGATGCGGAGGTCTCCAGGCCGCAGATGTCGAATGGTGTGGCCATTGAGATTTAAGGGGCCATTGAAAGTCAATGTAGAACCGAACGCGAGATCTAAATCGACATCGGTTAGCAAGTGAACGTCCGTGATGAATTCTTGCGATCCGCGGTCGACTTCGATGCCGGCGTTGGACCGCATCCCGGTACCTAACGACAACCCACCGTTACCCATCAGCGAATAAGTATTCTCGTTGTCAAATTCAATGCGTGCGACGGTGACCGGGCTAGACAAAAATACCGGCTGCGGGCTCGTGATGATGCTACCCATGATGGCCGTGTCCAT
>JAKVBZ010000385.1 GCA_022448645.1 Pirellulaceae bacterium | reverse complement strand
CGTTTTGAAATCCGTCGAACTGTTGTCTGTACGGGACCAAACCTGTGATGGCAACGAAGAAACGGCTATCGTACGACCCACCCAACGCCACACGGCTACGTCCGCTCGTACTCTGCGCCCAACTTCGACCAACTTGGTTTCGGCCACCCAACGCCGAATCAATTGCATCACCACGGCCCTTGACCGAAAGTCCACCGTAGCCCGATTTAACCTCGAGGTCGAAAGGTGCCAATATCTCAGGATCAATTCGCTGTTTACTACGTTCCTGCAACCGAGGGTGGAACGGTACCTTGTGTTTGTAGGCGGCCAGATCGACATCAATCACATCCAGCGAGGCACGTTCCTTAAAGCTGTCTGGCTCGGGTGCGCGTTGCCGTTTAACGTCCGCCCACGTGGGGGAGTCAATTCGGCTCTGAGCGCCGGAGACCGCCGCCTGCACGGCGTCGGGACCCGTTTCAAGACGCTCCTGGCTGAAGCCTTTAAACACGAGCATCAGCGCCACGAGCGCAATCGCACCGAGGACAAGCTTTTCCACATGTTCGGCGAAGAACGTTTTCACACCTGCTAAGCCGTTGCCACCACCGGCCTTGCGTTTTGCCTTTTTTTCGCCGCCACCCGTTTTCTTCTTTAGGCCAAGCTTCATCTCTGGTTCCCCGACGTTTACCGTCGTATCGAACAAATCTACGGAAGAATTTAACGTCGCCAGCGGTCCGCGGGTCCTAACGCGGCCGTGTCATCGTCCTCGAGACCTTCTTCCACCACCTCCCCCGCCAGCACCGCGTCGCTGGGAGGATTGAAAATATAAACGATCCCAAACAACTCCACCGTCCGCACAAAAGTCTGGTAATCGGCCAACAGCCGAGCTTTTTTACGACCTGCCGAATAAGAGTTCGTATATTCGCCCGTCCCGGCATCCGCTCCCAAGAGGTCGCCACTGCTGCGTGGATCCAAAAGACGTAGTTGACGAACTTCGAACGTGAGCGGTGCGTTGGCACATTCGACCAACAGTTTGTTGATATCACGTTGATCCATCCGTACGCGCATCCGCACGGGCACGCGTTTGGCAACCGTGGCGGACTGTTTGAGTGATTGAAGATCGGCAATCGGCTCGTAGTCTTTATTGTAGTATCGGTTAACGACCAAATCCGGAGCGGCAGCAACAGCGCCACCTGACTCATTCATAGGAATGTAATCACCACCGCCCGTTAAGGGTGTTGCGAGCATCGCATCATCATCGTCACCAGCACCGTCACCGGCACCGTCGTCATCATCGCCATCAACCTCCATCGGTTGCAATGCAATCACACGAAACGATTGGCGACTAGGTGGATCGACATCGGCACCGATTTGAATGAAGTCGATGTCTTTAATTGACGCCTGCGCACGAGTGATCACATCACCGTTCGTCCGACGGAGAATATCAAATAACGTTTCCAACACCCAAAGATCTTCTTGAGCATAAAGAACTTCTTTGGTGTTTGGCGCCGCATCTCCCCAATTGAATTTTTCACGCCACTTTGCCTGATCGCTTGAATTCCACCACGGCGGTCGTCGTCTTGGCACTTTCACGTTCTTCGCCACCCGCAGCTCGGCTGCCACGGTTAAAGCCACCGGATCCGCGTGCTGCAGGGTTCCAAACGGCGCCAACTTGTTCGGCTATGCCAGGCAACACACCCTTCACAAAATTGGCATAAGCCCGCCGAGAACGTGCTGAAAGCGAGGAGGTCACGCTTTCGATTGGCCGCATCTTACTCACTTGTTGAAGAAA
>JAKVBZ010000384.1 GCA_022448645.1 Pirellulaceae bacterium | reverse complement strand
TGAGTCACGCACTTGATTGGGCAAATCATCCAGATCCGGCTCATTGGCCTTGGGCAAGATCATGCGTCTCATACCCACACGATGAGCCGCGAGAACCTTTTCACGGATTCCTCCGACTGGAAGTACGTATCCGCTAAGAGTGATTTCTCCTGTCATCGCGGTATCACCACGCACCGCATGGTGCGAATACAGAGACGCGATCGCCGTTGCCATGGTCACGCCAGCAGAAGGTCCATCTTTGGGCGTCGCACCCGCTGGAACGTGGAGATGAATACCACACTCAAGGGCCTGCTTTTCAAGATTCAGTTCCGCCCACTGCGAACGCACACAACTTTGCGCTGCACGAGCCGATTCACGCATCACATCGCCCAACTGACCGGTAAGTGTGAATTCCTTGGATTCCGGTAACAAGACCGCCTCCACATACAACAAGCTACCGCCAGCGGGAGTCCAAGCAAGACCGGCAGCCACACCCGGTTCAAGCTGCTGACGACGAGCTTCGTATCGGTAACGACCGTGCCCCAACAGCACCACAAGCTGCTCTGTATCAATGTGCTGTCTCTGAGTTTCTCCGGTCGCAAACTTCGTCGCGACCTTCCGACACAACTGGGCAATCACACGCTCCAGATTTCGCACTCCAGATTCGCGGGTATAGTACCGAGCGATTTGCATCAAAGCATCGTCAGAAATAACTAGTTGGTTCTTCTCGAACCCAGCGTTGGCCAATTGGTGTGGTAACAGATAACGCCTGGCGATCTGGCATTTTTCGTCGTCGCTATAGCCCGACACTTCAAGGACCTCAATCCGATCCAGCAGTGGTCCTGGAATCGTGTCCAACGCATTGGCAGTCGCAACAAAAAACACATCGGAGAGATCGAACGGCAGGTTTAGATAGTTGTCGCAAAACTGAGAGTTCTGTGCGGGATCCAAGACCTCAAGCAATGTGGCTGCCGGATCCCCCCGAAAATCTCGTCCTAGCTTGTCAATCTCATCCAACATTAACACCGGATTTCGTGTCCCGACACGACGCACGGCCTGGATAATTCGTCCAGGCATGGCGCCAATGTAAGAGCGTCGATGGCCGCGCAACTCGGCCTCATCCGAGAGTCCACCAAGACTTTCACGAGCAAATTCTCGACCGGTTGCTTCCGCGATGGATTTGCCCAACGACGTCTTACCGACACCTGGAGGCCCAACAAAACACAAAATCGGAGGCCTCGCGGACGCGTTCAGTTTCATTATGGCCAAATGCTCAATAATACGGTCTTTGACAACTTCCAAGCCAAAGTGGTCCCGATGCAGAATCCGTTTTGCGTGATCAAGGTTGATGTTAGCTGGAGACAAACTTTGCCAAGGCAATTCGACAACCAAATCCAGGTAGCTTCTTGTTACCTGATGATCCGGCGAAGCAGTCGACAAACGTTCCAATCGAGCAAGGTCCCGTTCGACTTCCCCACGAACCTCATTGGATAAATCAATCGATTCAAGCTGTTGACGTAAATCTTCAACATCTTCCTGTTCA
>JAKVBZ010000383.1 GCA_022448645.1 Pirellulaceae bacterium | reverse complement strand
CGAGCATAAAGGCACTTCGTTTGTCGAGGTTTACCAGAATTGCAATGTCTTCAATGACGGTGCCTGGGATTATGCGACAGATCGTCAAACCAAAGCAGATAATGTTCTGGAACTGGAACATGGTAAACCACTTATTTTCGGTAAGAATCGAGACCGCGGGATACGTCTGAATGGTATGAATCCTGAAGTCGTAGAGCTCGGGAAAGGGATCAGTGAGGATGATTTACTGTTCCACGATGAAAAAGCTGACGAGCCTTCGTTGGCGTATTTGCTTAGTCGTTTGCGAAACGAAGATGGATTTCCGGAACCGATTGGTGTCTTTCGTGCGATCGACAAGCCGAAGTATGACGAACAGCTGAACCAGCAGATCGAGCACGCCAGGGAAACCAAGGGTGAGGGCAGCCTGGAAAAGCTGTTCCACTCCGGTGATACGTGGACGGTATCATGATTTTGTGTCCCGACTGCAGTTTCGAGAATATCGAGGGCAGCGATGAATGTCAGGAGTGTGGTCAGTCGTTGACGACGCTGCATCTTGCGGAAGCGGCCACGGATGTTGAACGCAGTTTGCTCGATGATCGAGTAGGTGTGTTAAATCCCAAATTGCCAGTCGCAGTTGCCCCTGAGACTCCAGTGGGCGAAGTTCTGCAGAAGCTGGTGGCACAATCAATCGGCTGTGTGATCGTCGTGGAAAATGGGGAGTTGGTTGGCATTTTCAGTGAACGCGATGCACTGCAGAAGCTGAATGTTGACTTTGCTGCACTGCGAGAGCACCCGGTCTCTGAGTACATGACTTCGGACCCACAGACTCTGGAAGCGGATTCCAAGGTGGCATTCGCGGTGCAACGCATGGATTTGGGAAGCTATCGTCATGTTCCTATTGTTGACGACCAGGGACGCCCGGTAGGAATTGTCTCGGTGCGTGATATCTTGCGTTATCTTGCCGACAAGATGGGCGCGGTTGAGATATAGTGTGGGCTCACCGTACTGCCTCGTTGGTTTTCGTCAGCGATGGCAGGTGGCCCCTTCTTTCGCATTTGCAGAGGATTGTCAAATGGCCAAGGTCTTGATGCCGTTGGGCGACGCCACGGAAGCCATGGATACGCTGTATCCGTTTTTTCGATTACAAGAGGACGGTTATGAAGTTGTGGTGGCTGGTCCCGAGGCCCGTCTTTACCATACGGTACTTCACGAAATTCCTCCGGATTCCAGCATCCCCTGGGATATCACTCAGGAACGGCCTGGTTACTTCATCAAAGCAGAGGTCGCATTTGCTGACGTACGCTCAGAGGATTATGTGGGGATGTTTGTTTCGGGGGGGCGTGCCCCCGAGTACATTCGCTATGACAAGGACCTGTTACGCGTTACCAGTGAGATCGCGACGGCAGGGAAACCGATCGCCTGCGTTTGTCACGGCATTGAAATTCTGACCGCGGCCAACGTTATTCAAGGCAAGACCGTGACGACTGTGGCAAAATGCGCTTTGGATGCTGAACAGGGAGGGGCGAACTACGTGGATCAGGAAGTCGTTCTGGATGGCAATCTTGTCACCTCCCGAGTCTGGCATGACAATGCTGCCTTAATGAGAGAGTTCATGCGCATGCTCAAGGAAACGCAAAGCTCCAGTTAAAGAGAAGGCACAAGTCTCCAGGATTGTAGCTCCGAGCGCAATTCAAGCTGTTTGGGTATACACGTTATCGATTGGCGTCCTGCTTGATGGCTTCTGTAGCTGGGGTTTCTTGGTGTGATCCGACCGAGTACTGCGTTGACGCGATTTGG
>JAKVBZ010000382.1 GCA_022448645.1 Pirellulaceae bacterium | reverse complement strand
TCATCAATTCAGCAACATCTTCTCCCGCGTACGATGCACGATGGTACAAGTCTGACAATGCGTACATTTGAGACTGCAAATTTCTGCAGACGAAAAGCCCGGTGGTGCCGGGGCCGGGAGTAAGATCAACATTGAACAGATTAAACGGATGCAGTTCTTCACCCAATGCCGTCGTCACGACAACGCGAAATTCACAAATCCCGATGAGGTGACGCTTGGTAAATAATGTCCACGGCTTCTGGCGTGTACAGTAGCGATTAAACTGCTGAACCGAATTTGCACCAATCATGGGCGTCAAAAGTTCGTTCAGCTTCCTGACACCCCGGTAGACAATTCCGTCGCGAAAGGCATCGTTGTCGGCTGTTGCTCCCACCGAATCACCGTAGAGCCGCTCATAGTCATTTTCGGTGAAGTCCCACCGGGTAAAAAACTGTGAAGTGCATAGCAAACAACAATAGAGAAAGCCGGCGGCCGCCACGGCGCGAACCCTTGGCGATCGGTGTCCGGATGCGGGGTGTGTGCAAAACGGGAGCTGCGTAATTGAAAGCAGCAGAATTGGATATCCCATTCCAATCCAGCCAATCATATCGAGCCGAAGTGGGAATATCAGACCGCCGAAAAAGCAGCAGAGCATAATGAGGCTGACCCAGCGAAGTGCCGGAAGCAAAAACGCGATGAGGAATCCAACCTCGAGTAGGATTGAGCCATACGACATGAGCAATAACAGGGTTTCACCGACATTTAATGCAGGCTCACGAATCCACGGCAGATTATATGTGATACCGAATCCATCGCCGGCCGCCCATAGCGGACACATGGCCTTGAATAGTCCTGCACTGATAAGAATGAAACCAAAGTTCATTCCGAAGAGCCAGATCCCAAGCTCGCTCCACTCCGACGCTTTTGCCTCCTGTCGCTCATCGACATCGATGAAAATCAGACTGAATGCCAAGAGGAGATAGAGTGCTTCCTGAACGCTGTTTCCAACTGGCAGCGCGATAAGCGGGTCAAGCAGTACGAGCGTGACAGCAAAGTGCAATACATTTCGGACCCACCCACCCCTGCCAAGAAGCATCAAGAGGAGCAGCACAAACCAGCAAAAATGTAACAGTTCCAGCCAGGGGGAATTCAGCCATGACACACCGAAACGGACGTGCCTCAACTGAAAGAGCGCGATGTTGTAAATCAGGCCGACAAAAGAGAAATAGATTCGGAAGACTACGATACGTCGCCAATTCGAAAAACGAATGCGATGCAACCCCTGGTGTTTTTTTGTGGCTGATACTGTTGAACACGGATCCGAATTAACCATTTCCGTGGGCCCCAAAAGACGCGTCGTGATCGACCGCCGTCCGGAGGTGCTTCCACTCGACGATACTCCCCTGCGAAAGGTCAGTTACCAGTTCACAGCCGGATGCTGGATAAGCCTTCATCGCAACAGCGTCGATTCCCTGCGGATGTCGAAGGAATCTCACATCGTCCTTAGTAAGCACTTCACCAGCCTGCATGTCTTTGGCTAAGAGCGCTCGATAGCGAATTCCTTCTTTGAACCGCGATTCCTCCGGTTCAATTTGAAGACGTACATCGCTTCGATTGGCAAGCTCGACAGCGCGAATACCGTCGATCATTTCCCGCATTTCTGCCGGTTCCAGCGAAAATGGTTCGTCTGGAGCGCCAATCTTTCCTCGCTCCAGAATGAAATGTTTCTCAATCACTTCCGCTCCGAGAGCGACAGCACCGATCGCCACCGCGATACCATCGGAGTGATCTGAAAAACCAACCGGACATT
>JAKVBZ010000381.1 GCA_022448645.1 Pirellulaceae bacterium | reverse complement strand
CCAACGACAATTTAAAAACATGTTCTCCCCATGTTCCTAGGGCGGTTGCAGGGATGTCAGCATATTGATTGTCTTCCAAGGTAAGAACGCCATTTGAGATCGTGGCGCCATCGTGCAACTGAAGTTGTGAGAGCCTGGAGGTATCGTTGGTGGACGCCCGGATCCAGAAAGTTGTCGTGACATCGGTTTGTCCTTCAAGTACCTCTTTAGGAAGCGTCAGGACATGGTCCAAGCCGTCAAATGTAAGTTCCCCAGCGAACGATTCCACCGGCGCGATCTGGGTGGACCAGTCTGGCTCGGCGGACATGCCGAGTTTCATGTTGTGTGTGCCTGTTATGTCGGCAGCGATCCTGCCCGCCCCGTCATCGAAGTTCCAGGCCGCAACCAGATTGTCGGAGTTGTGGGCAACTTCTGACCTCATGCCGGCGGTTACTTCATCGGATGAGAGTGCACTGTCCCAAATACGAAGCTGGTCAAGATGTCCTGTGTAGAAGCGTATGTCTCCAGGTGCTCCCAGCTTTCCTAAAGTTAACGACAGTCGGGGTTGGCTTGTAGAAATGGTGTCGGTGGTGAAGGCTTCTTCGCCGTTTCTGAACAAGATGATTCCTTGATCGGCGACGAAGGAAATCGCAATGTGCTGCCACTGGTCGAAGTCAACTTTCACGTTTGTGTCCGTATCCTGGGAGCCGTCACCAATAATCCAGTGTGACTCGTTGTGGGATAAAGCCCAATTTGCGTTTTCATCACTTCCTGTATGGAATACAGGTGCAGCCGAAGAATTGCCTCGGGTGGGTCGGATCCAGGCTTCGATCGTGACAGGGGAGTTCAACGTAAGGGGTGCGGTTGCAAAATCATCCTGGCCGTTGAACTTCAGCGAGTGATTACCGAACGAGTTGTGTATGCGGTTGTGCGCGTCGGTCATCGGGATGACTGCAGTTGGCGCGACGTTGTCAACGGGCATTCGCACGGAAGCGAAATCGGTGGCGCCAGTATTGTCCATCACCTCGATATTGAATTTGTATAAGCCGTTATCTTTTAGTGGATACCGTTTTGATACTGTTGTCCACGTCGGAGCTGAACCGGGATCGTCGGTGCCGAGCAGGCCGGTCCGTTGGGCAGGACTTCGGTCTTGCGCAAGACTGCCAAAACCGTCATCGAATGGCCAATGGCCGATTAGATCGGAAGAACTGCTGGTAATAGTAGTTCCGCTTGTTGTTTCGGATCCCGCCGCGTCAGCGCCATCTGTCACGTCGGCGAGGATTTCTTCGGCAGTCAACGCTCGACGAAACATTTTCAATCCATTTAACGTACCTGCAAAAGCGCGGGTGTCTTGCGTTGTGGTGGATGTTGTCGGTTCGAGAGTGGGCTCGAGGGATTCAAGGATTGATATTTGAGGCGCCCCAGCGCCGCTGGTTGTATCAATACCGGATATCGACAGGTCCTTGATTTTTGCGTTCAGGTTCTGGTAGATCGTGTGTGAGGGTTTCCAGTGGGCACCCAAACGCATCCACATGCTGGTGAAGGTGTCCTTGTTGGCAATGTATTTATTCCAGTTGGTCTCATTGATGTCGAGACTCCCTTTTTCCACATCATCAACCAAGATCTTAAGTGTCTTGGGTGAGGAGTCAGCATCGAGAACAAATTTCAGGTTCACCCAGTCGCTCCAGGAGGCGACGGCGTTGTCTACCTTAAGATTAATGTCATTACGCACGCGGAAGTTGACGTGACCATCGTCCCTTAGGAAGACCATTGGCCCATCGTAGCTGCTGGTGGAGTTGTTTTGGGTTGCAGTGTAAT
>JAKVBZ010000380.1 GCA_022448645.1 Pirellulaceae bacterium | reverse complement strand
TACTTGTTGTCGGGTGGATGTGTTCGGCTGTCGAGTGTGCTAAGTGAACGCATCAGCATCGAAAACATTCGTAAACAGCAGTGTACCGACCTGCGGTGGTTGCGAGCCAACGGTTTTCCACTGTCCAAGGACATTCTAAAACTCTTGCCCGCGAAACAGATCGCTTGGCTTATGAATTGGTTAACGCCTACGCGAGCTACACTCAATGGCCACAATGCGTCGTTGTGGAAAGCCGATGTGTTGAAGGTCAACGGGTTTGACCAGCGGATGGAGTACGGTGGTCTCGATCGTGAACTCGGTGAGCGGCTGTTCAATTCGGGTATCCGTTGCAAACAGGTACGGCACCAAGCTGTGTGTGTCCACCTGGATCACGGTCGGCCCTACGTGCGACAGGAGGTGCTGCAGCGCAACCGGGCAATCCGGGACTACACCCTTAGGTCCGGCTCAACATGGACTCCCTATGGGATTGATTCAAATGACGAGTTACGCGCGTCCTCGTCCAATATTCTATCTCGGGCGGCATGAGGACGCGATCGACAGTAGTTGGTTTGCTGCTTAGAGGTAGGGAGAAATTTTGTCGTGTTGATTTCCGACGATCATCAGTTCATTTTTGTCCACATTCCCAAGACCGCCGGTTCCAGCATTACGGAGGTTCTCACGCCGGTTTCACGGTGTGGTTCGGAATTCTGGCTGACGCGCTGGTTATTACGGGCGGGGGTGCGGAGTAACCTGGTTGCCCCACTAAAGTACCGAACTTATCGCCGTCACACCACTGCCCGTAAACTTCAGTGGTACCTTCCAAGACGACAATTTCAGCAATACTACAAGTTTGCGTTTGTCAGAAATCCCTGGGACTGGCTTGTCTCGTACTACCACTTCGTCATGCAGCAGCCGTCACATCGGCGATACCGGCATTTGAAGTCGCTGGGTAGTTTTGAGCGTTTTTTGGAATACGAGTGTTCTCAGAAAACGTTTCTGCAGAAAAACTTTGTCACTGATAGCCAGGGACGCCTCCTCGTGGATTTCGTTGGACGGTTTGAAAACCTGATGGAAGATTTTGCATTCGTTTGCAACAAGGTGAACATCACCGGGTCACTCCGGAAGCGGAACCGGTCACAACATCGAGACTACCGGTCCTACTATTCTGATCGCGCCATCGAACTTGTAGCCCAAGGCTACGCTGAAGATATTGAACTGTTTGGCTACACGTACGATGATGTACAGTGTCGGCGTCTAGCAGCCTGATTTGACTGGAAGAATGACGCCTGGCTCTCTTCGCAGGGGTCGTCGCGACGACCGATTAAAGTCGCCGGAAGGTTTGTTTGTGGCCGATGTCAGGGGCCCATAGAGATTCCATAATTCCGCGACTGCACAATCGCTTCTTGTCGGGGGTTTGCCGATCACGAGTCCCCAAAGTCCTGTGGAGTAAGGCGTTTGTCTACATCTCCTGGGCTCAACCACTGAATCCATACGAAGACGGTGTGAAACTTCACAAGCAGTCGCAACAGCCACTCTGAGATACATCAGCTCCGAACGACATGAACGGCTGCCCGTGGACAGCACGGCAATCCAAGCCCGGTTATCGGAAAGCTGGCTGCACACTCTGCCCGAAAGATGACGGACGTATAGTGAAAGATATTGAACTCGATCAGACAACCTGTAGTCAGCGTGCTTCCACGTGTCTAGCGTTGAAAATCGATCCCGGGTTCTCCGCCCCGCAACCAGATTTATGGCATAACGCACATGGTAAGCTGAACATTCCAGGTGTCGATCCTTCTGGCGACACTTGGCGCCTCGCAGG
>JAKVBZ010000038.1 GCA_022448645.1 Pirellulaceae bacterium | reverse complement strand
CTTTGTACCAAACACCGGGTGGGTCGTATTTATTCACCCCCCCGCTAATATGACTAATGTTGGTTCCTGATGCCCAGGTGCCGTTCAGTTCATTCACAATTCCACTATCCACGTCGACACCTCGACCCGTACATTCCGTTACACACATTGTATTCGATAAACCATCGGTGATGTGGGCCATGCGCAACGGATCGGGTTCCAGGATGGTGTCCTCATTGGGTAATCCATTCGTTCCCAGCAGCACACCTCGCTGATGACCGTAATCTTCGCTTTGGAAAGGGTTTTCGGCATCATCATCGGGCCCTGAAATGCCGAGGAAATCGAGGCACCCGAGTCCTTCTCCAGGTGTGGTCCCCAGATTTAATAATTTGTCGTCCCGGCCGCGATGCCTTTGTCGTAAGGCGGTACTAGGACAAAGGTATGTTGAGATGACCTGGCCTGTCGCTGGTAAATTGGCAGGGTCCCATAACGGTAGTTGCAAGTTGATTTGGTCGCTCGTCGCGCCCTCTTCTAAAAAATTCAGCAGTAAGAATGACCAGGCCACGCTATAAGTACTCGGATCATTACGCGGGCCCGTATACCGTTTTCCTGGTGGAAACTGCCGAAAGGCACTTTCAAAGGAAGTCAGTGCCACACCGATTTGCCTCAGATTATTCTTGCACTGGGAACGCCGCGCAGCAGCTCGAGCCATCTGAACAGCCGGCAAGAGCAAAGCAATCAAAATGGCGATGATCGCGATGACTACCAGTAATTCGACGAGGGTAAAACCGTTTCGATTGCGTAGTGAGTAAGCCATCGTGGTCATCCCCGTGCTGGGTAATGGCTTGTGAGAGAAAATGTTAACGTTCCGTTAATAGTTCATTCTATCAGCGGCTGTACCTTCAGCCAAGTGCTATGTCGTTTCCAGGCCATGAGTTTGGGAAAGTTGGGTGTCCAAAATCAACGCAAAAAGCGGTGCAGCTTACGTGATCTGTAGAATCGATTCACGTGCCGAGATTGACGATGGATGCCAGATCTAGATAACGAAGGCTTCTCAGCTGTTAGATTCGGTTGTCAAAAGTACAATAGTAACAGGCATTCCGGCACCGGGGGGAATCCTTTCGAGGTCAGTACCAAGGCTTGGTGAAAGCGATGAGCAAACAGGATCGGGCGATGTGCCACAGACGAAGCGACACGGAGAGCTCCACACCGATCAGCCGCCGGCGTTTGTTGGAGACGTTAGCCGTCGGTAGTTTGCCCGCTGTTCTTTTGGGCTGTGGTCGGCGACCAGCATCAAGAGGAAGATCAGCCGATAATCTACAGCAAAGTGCCATTGGTCCTCAGGGTTCGTCGATTGGCATGCCCGGGCCTTTCCCTGGACGCGTGATTGAAGTTGGACATGCCGGGTCCGTCTACGATGGTCGGCGAGATAGTCCGGCAGTTAAAGCGATGGTGGCTGAAGGAATGCAGCGGTTGGTGCCCGGAGCGGAAACTTCCGTCGATGCCTGGCGCAATTTCTTTCAAAAAGGAGACCGTGTGGGCATCAAAGTCGTGCCCGTAGGGAAAATTGCCAAGCCGGGAACAAACGGCAACAAAGTACAAACGCTGGTCGACTTACAAAGGCCCGGATCGATTTCCAGTTACGAGTTGGTGGCAGAGGTGATCGACAGCCTGACGACTGCCGGCGTGCGAAGGCAGGACATTCTGGTATTCGAACGCTACTGTGACGAGTTTATTCAGGCGGGATACGTTGATATGCTTCCTGAAGGCATTCATTGGGAATGTAGTTCTGTCAAGTATGATGAGGCTCAATTGGAAATCGACGGTCAAATGCGAGGTCAGTCTAGGCGTCGAAACGTGGCTGGTTACGACCGTGACGTTTATCGAGAACTTGCTTTTTGCCAACCGTCAGATGTTCACGATTCCAACGACGATCGTCGCTTCCGTTCCCATCTGTCTAAGATCGTGACTCAAAAAGTGGACAAGATTATCTCCCTTCCGGTCCTGAAAGATCACCGTAGTGCGGGAGTTACGTTGGCATTGAAAAACATGTCCCATGGACTGGTCAATAACGTAGGTCGCAGCCACGTTGTGGATGCGGCGCTGAACAGTGGCGGTCTAAACCATTGTCAAACATTTATTCCGGCAGCCGTATCGCTGGGACCCACTCGAGAAAAGTGCGTACTGCAGATTCTGGACGGTTTGGTAGGAACCTATGAAGGTGGTCCTGGGAATTGGAACCGCAGTTTTGCGACATGGGAATATCGTTCGCTGTTCTTCGCTACGGATCCCGTGGCACTCGATCATGTTGGTTGGCGAGTCATTGATCAGAAACGTGGCCAAATGGGCTGGCCATCGGTGGCCCATATGGGACAGGATGCTCATTTGCAAGGACCGCCAGCGGAACATCATGGAGCCACCGAAGCTTTTCATATCCGCCAACCACAGCACGTCCCACTGGCAGCTCTACTGGGACTAGGCACATTCGATCTTAGTCAGATCGATTACCATAAATTTGACATTGCCTAGAAGTAAAAGCTGCCTAGTAGTAAAAGCTGTAGGCCGCGACGAGCAATGGCTTACCCGATCTTGTTTGGGCTACAGCTTGACTGCCGCACCCAAAAAGAGGCGTCACGGACTACCAGCCCAACAGGCGACAGCCCCTCAGCACCCAGTAGCCGAGGTTCAGCGAGGTCGGGTCCGGGCGTCGTTTCCGGTGCCCAACAATTCGCCGGCTCTTTTCAACAAAGCTACCCCCGAATCTCCAGGTGGATAAGACTTGCTTCCAGGATCGCAAGCTTCGAATTCCCCGCGACAATGTTGGCAAGCAACGCGCCGACCAAGAAAGGCGACGCGGATTTGTAAGTGACGTCCACAGATAGGACAGTTCTGGTCAAAGTACGTCGAGGTGTGCATAGTGGCATCTCCTTCTACCGCTGCGTCTCAAAGTCTCTCCAGTTCGCGCCAATTTACGAAATCCAGTTTTCGTTTTCAATAAAACTTGGCTCCGATTACTTGAAAAACTTGTTTTGCGGGTGCCTTTGTTTCGATGGGTGGACGCCAGTCGGTTCTGTGTGAAAGTCGCGTGCAAGCCGTTAGTTGTGTTCTAGTAAGTACTTACGGTGAGTTGTTTGGTGATTGCGAATAATTGACAGGGGAATTGTGGCAGCTCGTGTTGCGGTAGTCCGTAGTTGGTGAAAACTTTGGTAGCGAGTGTTTTTCGAGACGAACAGACCCTTGGAACCGGACAAAGTGTGAGCCGCTAGCGCTTAGCCACAGGCCCGGGATTCGATCAATCTTCCCTCTGTTCAGCGAAAGTCTCGAGAGTTCGTTTTGAGTTCGCGAAGCTGCTCTGCCAGAGTTTCAATGCGACGAGCGACGACATGGATGACAGAATTTTTATGTTCTAGGTTCCCGTAGACTAGCCATGCAGGAGATCGACGGGTGACATGGTGGTAACGTTGCCAGATTTGTTGGTGAACCACCACATTGATCGTACCTGTTTCGTCTTCTATCGTTACAAAGGTGATTCCTTTGGCCGTACTAGGCCGTTGCCGTAAGAGTACCAGTCCGGCCACCGTCACCCGTTGATGATTGGTCATGGCTGGCAGGTGATCTGCTGGTTTGACATGCCACTGGTCCAATTCGTGCCGGTAAAAGGATATAGGGTGGGCTTTCAGGGACAGGCCGGTCGATTGGTAATCTGCAAACACGTCCTCTTCCAAACCCGCGGGTTGGAGTGTTGGCGGTAGTTGTTCGTCAACAGTTAGGCTGTCGAACAGTGGCTGGTCACAGGTTTTGGTTGGTCTTGCAAGCGCTTCCCAGAGTGCAGCCCGTCGAGCCCCTGAAAATGACCTCAAGGCGTCAGCGCGTGCCAACCGCATGATGGTGGCTTGTCCTAACTTGGTCCTGCGAGAAAAATCATCAATAGTACGAAAGGGAGCTTGTTGGCGGGCTGCTACAATCGTTTCGGCGTGAAACTGTGAAAAACCGACAATCAAACGCATGCCAAGTCGTAAAGCGAGCGAAGGTGAAGGATTGTCGGTAGAGATGTTATTGGTAGCCCGTTGATTGGTAGACGAGTTGTCAGCCGATTCCAGGGTGCAATCCCAATGACTGACATTCACATCGATCGGCAGTACCGAGACGCCATGTTGTTGTGCGTCTCGTAGAAGTTGTGCTGGAGCATAGAATCCCATGGGTTGGCTGTTGATCAGGGCTGCGGTGAAAGCTGCTGGGTAATGGTATTTGAGCCAAGCCGAAACATAGACCAGGAGTGCGAAACTGGCAGCATGTGATTCGGGAAAACCGTATTCGCCAAATCCTCGAATTTGCCGAAAGACAGCTTTGGCAAATTCGGTTGACAGCCCACGCTGTTGCATGCCATCTAGTAGTTTTTGCCGGAAGTGGTCAATCACACCCGGCTTTCGCCAAGCCCCCATGGCTCTCCGCAATTGATCCGCTTCACCAGGTGTGAACCCTGCAGCGACGACTGCCAACCGCATGGCTTGTTCTTGAAACAGTGGAACTCCCAATGTTTTACGAAGTACTTTCCGGATAGCTTCGTTAGGAAAAGTCACTGCTTCTTGACCGTTACGTCGACGGAGGTAAGGGTGGACCATGTTTCCTTGAATAGGGCCAGGCCGCACGATGGCTACCTCGATGACCAAGTCGTAATAACAACGTGGTTTTAAGCGAGGGAGCATGCTCATTTGTGCTCGACTTTCAATCTGAAAAACCCCCGTCGTGTCAGCCTGACAAATCATGTCGTAAACTTGCGAGTCGTTGGGCGGGATGTTAGCCAATGTTAATTCTTGTCCTGTGTGCTGATGTACCATGTCAAAACAGCGGTGAATGGCTGTCAGCATGCCTAAAGCCAAGCAGTCGACTTTCAGGACTCCTAATTCGTCCAAGTCGTTTTTGTCCCATTGGATGACCGTGCGTCCGCTCATGACAGCGTTTTCAATGGGTACTAACTCGCACAGAGGACCATGAGTCATTACCATCCCACCCACGTGCTGGGACAAGTGACGAGGAAATTCCAGTAATTCTTCCACCAGGTATACCAGTCGCCTGCCCAATGCTGAATCTGGGTCGATGTGGACCTGACGACAACGTTCCGCCAAATCAAATTCGTGATGGTAACCTTCCAGATTCTTGGCCAGCGCATCCACTCGATCCAACGACAAGCCCAAGGCTTTTCCCACGTCGCGCACGGCAGATCGAGGCCGATAACGGATGACTTCAGCCGTCATTCCGGCTCGTTCGCGACCATACTTTTCGTAGATATATTGGATGACTTCTTCGCGTCGGTGGTGTTCGAAATCGACGTCGATATCCGGAGCTTCGTTGCGTTCGCGACTGACGAAACGTTCAAATAAAACGTCGCTCTGATCTGGATCAACAGAGGTGATCCCTAAACAATAACAAACGGCGGAATTGGCCGCTGAGCCTCGGCCTTGACACAGAATATCGCGGCTGCGTGCGAAACGAACCAAGTCCCAAACGGTAAGGAAATAGGCTTCGTAATGCAGTTCTTCGATCAAGTGCAGTTCATGTTCCAGTAGGCGTTTGACTTTCTCCGGAATATCTTGTGGGTAACGCCGATGAGCTCCACGCCAGGTGAGTGTTGACAGATGTTCGAACGGAGATAAACCGTCCGGCGCTAATTCTTCGGGGTATTCATAACGGAGTTCGTCAAGAGAAAACATACATTGGTCGGCAATCTGTACCGTGCGCCGAATTGCTTCTGGTACAGACGCAAAGATTTTAGTGATCGCATCTAATGGTTTTAGGTGCCGTTGTGCGTTTGGTAACAATAAGCCTTCAGCCGCAGCAGTTACCGTGGTTCCATTTCGTATGGCTGTCAGTATGTCATGCAGCGGCATGCGGCTAGGGGCGTGATAATACACGTCTCCGGCAGCTACCAGTGGCAGCCCGGTTTGCCGTGACAAATGTTGCAAACCGTCCAAATATCCTTGGTCGTTGGCTCCTGTCTGAGGTTCCGCTAATAAATATCCACGGTCGCCAAAAATGTCGTGATAGGTGTGGAGCATTGGCAGTAGAGAAGTTGCAGGATGGCGAAACGTGGTTAGATGTTTCCCGGACGGTTTTCCTGGTGTCTGGACAAGATGACTCGAGTTGACCGTAAGCGATTGGCGGGCAGGTGTGTGGGGGTGTCTGTTTCGAGAAGCAGGTTGGTCGTGAATGCCTGGCACTGTGATGACTCCTGCCAATAGGCCTGTTGCGTGTTGAGCCATGTCGTCCAGAGTCAGGTAACAGTCTCCTTTCTCTGCTACTCGCCGACCTTGGGTCACCAGACGACACAGCTGTCCATAGGTGGCTCGATCTGAGGCCCAAAGGACTACGGCCGGAGCATCCACAGGGGTGATTTCGGCTCCCACGATGAGTTTCAATTGAACCTCCTTGGCAGCCGCATGAGCACGTACGACTCCTGCCAGCGAGTTGTGGTCGGTGACCGCTAAAGCTGCATAATCCAATGACGCGGCACAAGCGGCTAACTCGTCAGGGTGAGAGGCGCCTGTGAGAAAAGAAAAGTTGGTGCGGCAGTGGAGCTCGGCGTAACGCGTCATTCGAAAGCCCCATGCAAGAACCAGTGACCATTGTCCCTTTGGCGATACAGCCAGAAGCGATGCCCGGTGCTGGTTTCTACTCGATAATAATCGCGACGTACCGAACGGCCTCGCCACCAACCAGTTTCAATTCGTTCTGGTCCCCAATAGCGAGCGACATGATGTTTCTCTTTTTGGTAAACAAACTGAATGGGAGACCCCTCTGGAGCTACCGCCAATAAGTTTAATTTCACCGGTCGAGGCAACAATTGCAAAGGTCGAGCAGTTGCCATGAGTGGAGCGTGACCACTACCGTCGGGCGTTAGCTGACGATCCGACTGGTGATTGGTGGCAGAGGAGTTCGTCTTGTTAGGTAAGGGCGAACGACGAGACTGGCGTCGAGCGGTTCTGGTTGTAGCTTGTCGCTTACTCGAACTGCGAGGTGGTAAGTAACGGACAGTTCGTTCCGGTTGAGCTTCCCCTCGCAAAACAGCACGTACTACGCATTGGTTGCCTAAACGACTTGTCAAACGATTGGTCAAAACAGCTAATTGGTTTTGACTTTGACTGTCACTGTCTGCAAACAGCTCACGCTGGCGGACTTCTAAAGGTGCTGTTACGGTTGCTTGGACAGAGACGGAAGCAATCTGTGCAGGAAAAGTGGCACGTTCTAACTGAAACTGTATCAGTTCGGCCAAATGGAGGGCCCTGCATGTCGGCTGAAACAAAGCCACCTGTAGGGAGACTGGCGGGACTTGGTCGCGAGGGGATCTCAAACGGCACCGTAGTTTCAATGCCCCCAGATCTTGGCTGTCTAGCTGAGATGCTACACGCTCAATCAGTTGCAACAAGATTTGTGCAAGGATGTCGCGGCGGTGTGTGGGATGTTCTAGTGGCCATTCAGAGTAAAAATTGAGTGGCGCGTGATTCACTACGATCAGTTCAGGTTGTAAGCCCAAGGCCTGATCCAGGCGTTGGGCTATGCTGTCTCCAAATCGAGCTGCCAGGCTACTGCGCGGTAACGGTAACAGTTGCTCAATGCGTGAGATTCCCAAGTCGTGCAACAATGTAACGGTTTTGTTCGGCAAGCGTAAAGCTTCTAAAGGGAGGGGAGACAAGGCTTGAAGAGCTGCATCTCGGCCAGGGGGGACCAGCTGAAATGACGAGATGTTGGTCTGAGAAACCATTTCGCGGTCATGATTGTCCGTCCGCAACGTGGGGCCTTCATGAGGTACTTGTTCAAAATGAGAAGCTTCTCCGAAATGAGATACTGCCCATGCAGCACCCAGAGAATCCGCGATGATTATCCGAACTAAGTAACCCTGCTGTTGAAACGATGTGACGACTTGCCGAGCCAAAGCTTTTTCGCCACCGAATAAATCGGCTAACCCTGTGACGTCCAGTAGCAAGCTGGAAGGCGAATCTTCAGTCTCTAGCCCCACAAGTGGACTGAACTGGTCGCACCACTGTGCCAATTTCTGGAGTGTGTCCTGATCCAGTTGAGGATCATGCGGTTCGAACTTCAAAGGACAATCACTAGACGAATGGCTGCTGTTGGTAGCAAGAGATTTGGCTTCGGCCACAGGCATCCCAACGCGGATTCCCTGTTCATAGGCATCTGCTGAACATGCCACCACACAAAGTCCACGTCGTGGATGGCGAGCCGTCAATACACACGCTCGATGATCTTCGGCAGAGACCATACGGCGCTGAATCGGCCAATGAGGCAAGTGGACACAAAGAATACGACTCATCGTTTGGATACATAGTGAGACTGTTGGCGTCCGACCCGTGGAGTTTGATAGCAGGGCGGCGCAAGCCGCTCGGTTTTTCGTGCAATTTAAATTTAATCGTCCAATGCCGGACAACTTACACCGTTCCGCTATAAAGTAGACAACCTTGAGCTGTAAGTCGCCGCCAATGATGTAATATACAGTTGTATCTAGTGTACATTAGTATCGTCACCTGTCAAGGGACAAGTTGAGCCGAAAAAATGCAGTAGGATGGGGGAAGCGTAGAAGCTTTGAACACTGAACCCAATTATGCGAAACACTTCCCCGCGCGCTGCCTTTCCATCTCTAGCAGCCGTTGTTTCAGGGAAACTCCTCGCGGCGCCGAAAAGCCGCGAAGGGAACCGTCAGCTCCGACGACCCGATGACACGGGACAATGATCGGATAGAGATTCTGGGCCATCGTGGTCCCCACGGCACGGGCCGCCCTCGGCGACCCTGCTCTGGCTGCCAGTTGGGAATAAGTTACCGTTTCCCCATACGGAATCTGTCGGCAGGCAATGATCACACGCTGCCGGAAGTTCGAAAGCTGTGACAATTCGATGGGCACGTCGTCAAAGCATACCTGAGTTCCTGCTGCGTAGTCGGTCATTTTTCGTACTAATTTGGCTAGCCAGCCTCGGTTGGGAAGGTCGGGCAATTGGGCCAGGCTTGATAACGGAGCACCCTTTTCGGTGAGTGCCCGGATAGCTTGTAGTTGATCGGTATGGCCGATGGCGGCTCCCAGTAAGACGCGGTGATCCCCCCAAAACGCTAACCAGCCAATGTCGGATTCAATCGCGTAAAGCTTAGATTCGTACAAATCCCCACTCCTCAGACCGATACGGCCAGTGTATCGCGTGCCCACATCTCGCTTTAATCGAAAAAAAACAGAAATTTACTTGACTGTATGGATTGCCTAGGGCGGCTGAGCGATACGCCCAAAAAATTGCTACCAAATTGTTGCGTTTTTGGAAACGGATAGCAAAATAACGATTACATGTTCCAAACTTTTGACAGGGAGGAACCTCCATAATTATACTGGACTTATGCTCTATGGATTTGCCGAAGGGACCTAGCTTACATCACCTCTTCACTTTCTGTTCTTTTGGCGATTCTTATCTGATTGTCTCATTTTCTCGTGGTTCTTAGTTTTTCGTAAAGGAAGAAACCGCATGAGCCATTTTGATGGTTTAAGTGATGATTTCTACGTAAATACGAATCTGAACACAGAGATGGAACTTCCAAGCGCCAGGGATTCCGTTTTACATTTCTTTGAACGATTGCAGAAGCAGTATCCGGAGATGCGAAACTTCTACAATCGCGACCGTCACGAGTTTGTGCTGGAAGAGGATAAGGACCGAGGGCATTACCGTTGGTCGTCGGTTGAGCCTCGTCGGATTTCGTCCGGTTACGTAAACCCTGGAAAAGTAGCGGACGCGCTGGAGCAGCATCAGTTGGTACTGGAGGCTGTCCCTTACATGTTGTCGGTAAGTCCTTTGGACTGTGAAGCGCTTAATGTGATGTACGGTTTCGATTTCACATATCGAGGAAATCAGAACCAGCTTGTGGCAGAAGCTTTGGGGATTGTTCCTGCTTTTGAAAGACTGATGGACCATCCGGGTGCGACGGTCATCAGCAATGAACCATCGATCCAGTTTGCCTTGGACGAAGAATGTCGTGTGCAATGCCGCTTGAGCATTGAAACTCGCACGAGTGCCTTCCATGTGCGAACGGGAGATTATCCGGAGGATCAACTTAGTGTCTACATTACCGCACGTCGGTACGGTAGCTTGGATCCCGGAGAAACGTTTGTCGACGTCATGTATCGGCTGAACGAAATTTGCGAAGAATTCGTCAACGGTTACGTGGTCGACAACGTTCTGCAACCGCTGTATCAGACGATTGCTATCAAATAAGACCTATCTTGAGGGTTGCAGACGGCTTAGCACTGGAGATAGTTGCAACCAACGTCTCAGATTGTCGAAGGTCACCATTCCCACCAATTCGCCGGCATCCAAGACAGCCGCACTTGACCATCCTTCGGTGTGAAAGCGTCCCCAACAGTCCGCCAGGCGCTCGTGAGATTCGACGCTGGGAAGCTGTTGCCTCATCACGTCACCGATGGTACTCCGATAGTTTCCTTGTGTCAGTTCTCGCAGGATCTCGTCTGATGAGACCATGCCGACCACACCGCAACCTGACACGACAGGGTAGTCAATTTGGTTTGCGATTAAGACTTCTGGGGCTACCTCTCCGATGAGTGACTCGGCATGAATCACTTCGAAGCTCCCGGTCATCGCATCACGTGCCACGGCACCCCGCATCGACTCTTGAAGCTGCACGAATTGGTTTTCCTGCCGGGCCGTGTAGAAGACAAAACCCGCGACCAGCAGTAGGGTCCAGTTAGAAAAGAGTCCGACCACTGCTAACAGCACAGCGAGCGCCTGGCCGAGTGTCGAAGCGATGGCTGTGGCCATACTCCGGGACAGGATTACCGATAGCGATGCTCGTAATACCCGACCACCGTCCATAGGAAAAGCCGGCAGCAGGTTAAACATGACAAGAGCGATATTTGCCCACATCAGTTGGGTCAAGAAAGAACCTCCTACTGGACTGAACGTGAACCATGCGGAACTACCTCCCGTGGTGACAAAACCAAAATAGATTGTTGCTGCAATGACTACGTTGACGATGGGTCCGGCGAGTGCGACAGCCATTTCATGTAACGGTTTTTCAGGCATGCGTTCTAATCGTGCTACTCCTCCCACAGGCAACATCGTGATGTCATGCGTGGCAATCCCAAGTTCTCGAGCCATCAACGCATGTCCCAGCTCATGCAAAAGCACGCAGCCAAAGACTGCCAGCAAAAACGATACGCCGAACAGTGCCGCCGCGACTCCTCCGCCCGAGGCCATATATGAAAAGGCCACCCAAGCTGGCAGCAGCAAAAATGTCCAGTGGACGAAGATGTCGATTCCAGCGATCTTTCCGAGTTTCCATGATTTTTGCATGCTGATTCTCCTCATTTCTCTGCTTCGACCCCGAACATGAATTGCTCGAATGAGCTAGTGCCGTTGTTAGGCACTGCCTAGAATGAAGCAAACAGCGTACCACGCCACGTAAATCGCAATTTGAGCGGTGGTTTTTGACGTTAAGTCCTTAATTTATAGCATTTAAAGTCACCGTTTTGTTTTTGGCTTCGATGTGGCAAAATTCCACGCTGGGGCATGTTGGGACGGGGCATGTTGGGATGGAAAATTTAGAAACGGAAATATTGGAAAGGATGGATTGCAGCTCTCCGACCCGGGAATTGTGATCGCCCGTAAAACCTTTGGAATCTTATTTCGTTGAGCTAAATGGCTGCTCAATTCCTTGCAAGTGGATAGGAAGTCATGCGACTAACCGCAAAACTTGTCATGGCGTTCGTGCTTGTCAGCGTCATCTTAATGGCAGTGAACGGATATCTCACCATGAGACGCGAACTGCAGTTGCGGGAGCGGCAGATCGCCAATCGCTCGCAAGGCATGGCGAAGTGGCTGGAGCAGTTTGTCGTGTCTGCATGGGAAACCGGCAATATGCCAAAGGTGATTCAAGATGTGCGTGAAATCAATCAGCGATTGACTGAATGGGAGATTCGTTGGGTCTGGTTCGACAATCGGGCGTCACGCGCCGATCGGCCATACGTTTCGACGGCCAGGTTACGCTTGATTGCCGCAGACAAAATCCCTTGTTCTATCCCGCACCGAACCGTAGAAGGAAACGGCTTCATCTGTACGTACTACCCCATCACCATAGGCGAGCGTCCAGGAGGGCTTGAGTTAACTTCGTCGACAGCCTCGCTGGATCGGTACAAATGGTGGACGTTTAAAATGACGGCATTTTACATGGGAATCATGCTGTTGCTCAGTGGCATCATGGTCGCTGTTTTGGGGGTCAACGTAGTAGGGCGACCGCTGCAATTGCTGATTGAGAAGACTCGTCGAGCTGGAGATGGCGATTTGTCCGGGGACCTCGAAGTGGGAGGGAATGACGAGTTAACGGAATTGGGGCATAGTTTGAATGACATGTGCCGCCAGTTACAGGAAACGCAAGAGCGGGTGCAGGCCGAGACCACGGCACGCATTGCAGCTTTGGAACAGTTGCGCCACGTGGATCGTTTGCAAACTGTGGGACGTCTTGCATCCGGAATCGCGCACGAGCTAGGGACTCCGTTGAACGTTGTCTCAGGACGCGCTGCGCTTTTGGCTTCTGGTAAGTTGCCTCCGCAAGACATTACAGAAAGTGCGACCACGATCAAGCAGGAAGCCGATCGTATGGCCAATATCATTCGCCAGTTGCTTGATTTTGCTCGCCGCCGCACACCCAACCGGGTCCTCATTGACTTGAGAGAAATTGTCGAACAGACCAAAGAGCTGATGAACCCGCTAGCGCAAAAACACCGCATCTCGATAGAATGGGATGAAAGTTCACAACCAACAACGGCCTATGTTGATGTGGGACAGCTCCAGCAGGTATTGACGAACTTGATTGTCAATGCGGTCCACGCCATGCCGGATAGCGGTACGATCCACATTGCCGTCGGACGTCGTTGGGCGGAACCTCCTAGCAACGAAAACGCCTCCGTTGCCGAATACGATTTCATAGATGTTCTCGATACGGGTGCTGGGATTCCCGACGATGTTATCGATCATATCTTCGAGCCGTTCTTCACGACCAAAGATGTTGGTGAAGGAACGGGGCTAGGCCTTTCCTTGTCATACGGTATTATCAAAGAGCACGGTGGTTGGATTGCCGCTTCCAGCCAACCGGGACAAGGAAGTTGCTTTTCTGTCTATTTGCCACCGAAAGAAGAGGAACCATGCTCGGACGCGTCTTGATTGTTGACGATGAGATTGCCATGTGTAAATTGCTCGCCACCGATCTTGGCATGCGAGATTTTGATGCAACTTGGTTTACTTCTCCCGAAGACGCGCTCCAGTCGCTCAAGCACACGGCCTGTGACATCGTTCTGACCGATTTAAACATGCCAGGGTTAACAGGAACTGAATTGTGTGAGCGCATTGTTGCCAATCGGCCTGACGTTCCTGTTATCGTCATGACTGCCTTTGGCAGCATGGAAACCGCCGTGGCGGCGATTCGTGCTGGTGCCTACGACTTTGTGACCAAACCGATCGAAATGGACATGTTGGCTCTGACGTTGGAACGTGCGGTTCGGCACCGTGAGCTACAGGAAAAGGTGAAGGTGCTCAGCGAGGCGGTTTCTCTATCCAAACGGTTCGATGACATCATTGGCGAAAGCCCTGTGATGAAGGACTTGTTCGACCAGCTGGCCCGTGTGGCGGATTCCGAGTCGGCCGTTCTTATCACGGGAGAAAGTGGCACAGGTAAGGAGTTGGTGGCTCGGGCCATTCACAACCGTAGTCGCCGAGCGAATCAGCCGTTCGTGCCAGTTAACTGCGCTGCCATTTCTGATAATCTTCTTGAAAGCGAACTGTTCGGACACGAAAAAGGCGCCTTTACAGATGCGCACGCCGAGCGAAAGGGCTTGTTTTTGCAAGCCGAAGGTGGCACGTTGCTGCTGGACGAAATTGGAGAAATGCCAATCGCCATGCAGCCCAAATTGCTACGGGCGCTGGAAGAACGAAAAATCCGACCTGTTGGTGGGGATGTCGAGATACCCATTGATGTCCGCATTATATCCGCCACGAACCGTGACCTTGAAACCGCAGTGGACGAACAACGATTTCGAGAAGATCTCTTTTTTCGTATTAATGTAATCCAATTGCAGCTTCCTTCTGTCCGCTCACGAGGTACCGACATCCTGTTGTTGGCTCAGCATTTTGTCGAACTGTTTGCCAGTCGATCTGGCAAAGAAGTTACCGGGATTGCCGAACCGGCCGCTCATAAACTGATAGCCTATGATTGGCCCGGCAACGTTCGTGAGCTACGAAATGTGATGGAACGAGCTGTTGCCTTGACACGGTATGACAAAATAGCTGTCGAAGACCTCTCTGAAAAGATCAGCAATTACCGTAAATCTCACGTCCTCATCGGATCCGCCGATCCCAATGAGCTAATTCCTATGGAAGAAGTTGAGCGGCGGTATATTCTGCACGTGGTGGAATCTACTCGAGGAAACAAAACGCTCGCTGCCCGGATCTTGGGTCTCGATCGAAAAACGTTGTATCGCAAGTTACAGCAGTATGGCGTTAAAGACGCATGATGCTTGACGCTTGTGTGGATGATGTTTCGACGCCGGACTAACAGAAACGATCTTGTCTACTCTGCCATCGCCTCACGCTGAGTAATTTCGTGAACGCCCCATTCGAGGGTTTCTACACACTTGCTCCGGGGCGAAATGTCACGTTGGGGCAATATGCCCCGAGTTCTTGTGGTCTCGAACCCTTTGCCACCGATTCGGCCGGATGCATTTAGGCGTTCGAAATCATCTGTTAATAAGATTTTTGTGGGGTTTTTGGCAGAGCTTCCTGGCTAACCGATTATTTCTGGCACACCACTTGCATTACTGCTTACTGCGTTTGTTGAAGTCGGAACAGAGCAGAGGAGAGGAACCCAATGACAGCGACGATTTCCCCAACACTTAAGGGTGTCTCGGCAGGACCTCCACCGGTTGAATGGAGCGACGAGCAATTACTGGTTCGCTATCGTCAAACCCGTGACGAACAACTGTTCGCCGCGCTTGTGAAACGTTATGAGCGAGAATTATTTGAGTACTTGAGGAGCTATTTGAGAGATTCTCAATTGGCAGAGGATACCTTTCAAACCACGTTCTTGCACGTACACATGAAATGCCATCAGTTTGACAAAAACCGACGGGTACGACCTTGGTTGTACAAGATTGCCACGAACCGCGCCATTGATAACCAACGCAGTCGAAGGCGCCGCGCCGCCATGAGTTTGAATGCGCCGTGTGATCCGTGTGATCCTGAATCGTCCACGTGGATCGATTACCTTGTCGGCTCAACGCAATCTCCGCCGGTACAGGTAATGAAACGAGAATCGCGTAGCAAGTCATTGGCGGCGATGTACGAGTTGCCTGAACATTTGCGGCAAGTCGTCCTGCTGATCTTTTTTCAAGGACTGAAATATCGCGAAGCGGCGGAAGTCTTGTCGATTCCATTAGGCACGGTCAAAAGCCGAATGCATGCGGCGCTACGTAAATTACAGGATGATCTTCAACCAGCCACATTTTCTTAGGAACCACCTGTTCGGTGCGAGGACCGCTACCGTTTTATTGTGAATGACTTGTCCAAAGAATCCTCATCTACCTGGCCATCATTGCTATGAAAACTACACTCCTCCGAAAACGAACGAAACGAGACAGCCGCAAACGGTCAAGTTTTCGACCGGCTGCCTCACCTAAAACCATGGCTCCCCATGTCGTAGTGCGTGGTCCCGTACCGGTAAAGCCGACTCGAGTAAATCTCCGTGGAACGGTCAATGCTGCGAACGATGCGATTAGCTACTACTTGATTAAGATCGCAGAGTATCCGCTATTGAACTTACAAGAAGAGCGTTATTGGACGCAGGAAATTGCTCTGAGCCGCGCATTGTTCCGCAAGCAACTGCTGTCGAACGACGTTTCTTTGGTCGTTGCGACCGAGCTGCTGGCTCGCGTCCAAGCTGGCGAGCTTCGCATGGACCGAGTGCTAGACATTCCCGTCTCAGACATGGCTCTAAAACGACGTCTGCAGAAAACGCTCGGCATCAACCTAGAAACGTTGCGGAGATTGCATCATGGTAACCGACGAGACTTTGCCGTGTCGGCCAACAAGCGGCAGGCAGACGTCGAACGCCGGTTGGCTTGGCGACGTATTGTGCGCCGTCGAGCCAAAGCGGCACAATTGATCGAAGAACTGCCTTTGCGAATCGAGTACATCTATGAGGTCTTGCACCAGTTCGAACAGGCTTATCGACACTTAGAGCAATGCTTGTCACGAATGAATCCAGCCGCACGACGTCGAGGACTGTGGCAGTTATCTTGCGCCACCCTGGAAACTCCGCGGACGTTTCAGAGGTCTTTTCAGAGAGTCAGGGCCTGTCGGCGGCGATATGAATCGGCCAAAAAAACACTGGCAAATGCGAATCTTCGTCTGGTCGTATCGATTGTCAAAGGCTTCAAGAACCGGGGCCTGAGTTTGTTGGATTTGATTCAAGAAGGGAATGCGGGGCTATTCAAGGCAACCGATAAGTTCGACTATACACGGCAAATTAAATTCTCCACATACGCAACCTGGTGGATTCGTCAAGCGGTCCTGCAATCAATCGCGGATCACAGCCGAACGGTTCGGTTGCCCGTGTATGTGAGTCGTCACGTGATTCGTACGCAAGAGCTCGAACGCAGGCTCTTCCACGAATTGGGCCGCCAACCAAACACTGACGACTTAGTCACTGCGGGAGAACTGTCATGTGCTGACACCAGGCACTTTCTGCGATATGGTCGACAGCCGTTGTCTTTGGATTGTGAGGGAGAAGGTTGTAACGAAGGCGTTCTAGGTCAAGTGGTGCCCGATGAACGTTACGTACCACCCCCAGAGTTGATGCACCATCACCAGCTGAAGTCACGCTTGCACGGGATTTTGGGTACGTTGGAGTATCGTGAACGGGAAGTCATCGCGTTGCGTTTTGGGCTGGGGGATAGCGAACCTCTCACGCTGCGTGAAATTGGAGATCGCATTGCTATTTCACGAGAACGGGTTCGCCAAATCGAACGGGATGCCTTTAAAAAACTCAAGCAACCGTTGCACTTGCTATCGCTAAAGGGATTTCTCGACGATACCGATAGCTCACGCGCTACTGTAGATTCTGGTCGTCGCCAGCTGTTCGCTTCTTAAGATGGACACCGAATGGATTGAGTAGCGAACGTAACAAGTGCTCCTCCATAGAGAGTCGTCCGTTCATCTCTAGATTGGCTCGCCGATAGCCAACAAATCTAGAGTCTTCGATTTGTGCTCTTGTGAAGTGTTCTTGTCCAGGCCGGACTGAGGGCACGCCAGGCATGTCTGGGACATGGTAAATGCTTGGAGTTGAAATGAATGGTCGTGGTTGCGTGTCAGCCCACCAATGCAACCGAATATCTGGCAGCCTAAGCATGTGTTCAGTCTGCCCACAGTTTCTCACGGGTATTCAATGAGTACTCCGTAGCCGCATGCTTCCCTGTCCTCAACACGGAATTTTGGTTGGACCGAAACGATGGTGGCTCCCGCGTTTAAGTGAAACGCGACGACTTTGTCAAAGTTGGAGTCATCCAGCGACAGGTCGAGATACTCTGTGATGCTCATTCCTGGATGAAGATGAAATCCGGCGGGCCGGGTGTAGCCTACAATCCGAGTGACAGATGGCAAACGCCGTGCGTGATCGATCTGTGCGTCGACCAGTCGACGTCCCAAACGATTCCCCCGAGCTGCTGGCTCCACAGCGACATTCAATAACTGATAGATTCCACCCTCATGACTATGTGATCGAGCAATGGTGCCATGATCCGTCACTGTCGTGTACGTGTGCCCGTCGCGCGCCAGCAGTTCAGCTGTTATTCGCTGGGCGCTAGCCGTGCCAATCACGACATTGTCGTCAACAGCTACAAGCTGTCCGGAGGGATAGCATTCGATCCGCATGAGGTATTGTTCAGCGGTAACGGCGAGCTGATGGGGCCAACTTTTGCGGTCCACTGCCGCCATGGCTTGGGCATCATTTACGGTGGCCGTTCGGATAGTTATGGAGTCTGCAGCCATTGTGAAAGAATCCATTCCCGATGTTCGTCTAAATCCGGAGCCACTGGACTTAAATCGGGTGACTTGCCGTCCATCCGAAATGGTGAACCAGCTGTAAGAAGTTCCCCACCCTCTCCGTCAGACATGGGGTGCCACATACTGCGAGAAGCCAAGTGCTCATCAGCAACCACTTCTGCAATGTTCCGTATCGGTGCAGCTGGAACACCTTGATCTCGTAACAAAGGCAGCCATTCTGCTTGCGTGCGCTGGGCGAACAATTCGTTCAACCGTTCTTCCATGTAGTCGCGGTTTTCCGTTCTTGACGCATTCGTGGCTAACCGAGGATCATCGACAAGTTCGACGCAGCCTAATGTTTCACATAGTTTTTTCCACAGTACATCGTTACCAGCGGCGACGACGAGAGAAGCATCAGCAGCTCGAAAAGCTTGAAAGGGAGTGATCGATGGATGTCGTGTTCCCAGCGGTTCGGGAGACTTCCCCGATACGGCAAAACGACTGATCGCGTTTTCCAATGCGGCGACCGTACAATCGAGCATTGCCAAATCGATGACGGCGCCACGTCCTGTCGTCTCGCGTTGATGCAACGCAGCGCAGATGGCAATCGCTCCGTACATGCCGGTCAGCAGGTCACTGATTGACGTACCCACCCGTACGAATTCTCCGGGGCCACTTCCGGTAATACTCATCAGGCCACTCATGGCCTGGATGACAACGTCGTAGGCCGCGCGATTGGTGTCGAGTCCTTCATGTCCAAATCCAGAAAGAGCGGCGTAGATCAGGCGTGGGTGGTTGGCTTGAAGTGTGGCAGCGGACAAATCAAGTGCGTCCATCGCACCAGCACGAAAATTCTCCACGACGACGTCCGCACGCTGTATCAATTTCAAGAACAGCTCACGGTCTACTGGTGATTTGAGGTCGAGCGCGATACTCTTTTTACCGCGGTTGATGCTGGCGAAGTAGGCGCTTTGGCCGCTTGGCGTGTAGGGACCAAAATGTCGTGCGTCATCCCCCACACCAGGACGCTCTACTTTAACGACCTCGGCACCTAAGTCGGCAAGAATCATGGTGCAGTAAGGGCCGGCCAGAACCCTGGTCAAATCCAAGACGCGTACGCCTTGCAGGGCACCTTCACGCGAGGCCTGAGAAGATGGTGGATTGGATGGCAAGTCGCTCATGGTATGGCTGCCGAATTGGAAGACTAAAAATAGGTCCCCCCCGTAACTTGACAACGGTCAGTCACTGCGGGCTGACCTTAGGGTTGGGTACGCAAGGGGACCCCGGTCCGTTATAGGCAAATCTTCATAGGGAGGAAAGGAGTGTGACACAGGAGGGTGGTGCATTGGAATGCGAAGTTAGATCGCGGTGGCGTGGTTTTTTTCGAAGAAAAGCCGCCATGGCGAAACTTTAAAAATTACACGTCCGGCTGTTAAAGCAGGTACGCGTTGCGTCACGAGAGCGCAAGCTGCCGAGGATGCCGGTCGCCGTTAGCATGTCGTTTGTTGTTTCCAGCCGCAACGCGGTTGAAGCGTCGCACCATTCCGACAACGCTAAGGGCGACCTTGGTGCGTCCGACACGTTTCGATGGTGTCGGACTAGCGGAAGTTCGTAAACAGACTTCCGTTGTTGGCAACACGGAACATGGGTCGTGTCGTACAACAGTTGGTGGCTCGGGCATTGCCACCCGGATACCAAACAATGCTGACTCCTACGTTCCATGCTTCACGCTGGCTACCTTGACTCGTCGAGCCGTCGTCCGGGACTAGGTAGCTGAATTCTGATAAGACTCCCCAGTGATGCATGACCGGAAGTTCCATGTCGACTCCAATCAAGCCGTTGCTGTCTTGAGTCCAGCCAGCAAAGATTCGACCGAAACCTCCGCAAGATGCGGAGTATTTGTAAAAGAACGAGTAGTAATCGGTTGTTTCTATCGTCCGGCTGGTACCCTCTAAATCAGCCACTGAGTCGTTGGTTGTGTCGGTTGATACGAGAAACCCGACTTCGTGGCACCAAGGTGTGATCCAGCTGAGCTGTCCTCGGATTTGGCCTACGTCAAAATCAAGGTCCCAGCTTTCGTACAGATAGTCCCATGCAGCACCAAACTGTAGTCCGCACTGCGTGCGCCGATAAAAGCCTGTCGTTAAGAACAACTGGTCACGTCCATCGTTGGTGGAATCGCCAAAACTATTGTCCACAAAGTCGGTTCGGTGAAAATTGCTGTGGACCCCTTCGAAACCAATTTGCCAGCCAAGTTGCTGGCAAGGGCTGAGTGGAAGAGCAAAGTTGATGCCCTCGTGGAATCCGAAACTGCCGTCACCTCCTCGGTTGACCGGTCCTTTAAAACCCTGCACGCCGCTGGACACGGTGAACTTGTGTTTGCATTCCGATAACGCACCATACAGGCAACCCATGCATGATCCAGGAGTCCAGCAGGGGGCGCATCTGCCACATCCGCAGCCGTAGTTTTCGCAACTGCCGGTGCAGCAATCGTTGATTTCACCATCACAGCTGTCATCGCAGCCAGAGTCGCCACATCCACCTTCGTCGGTCTCTTCGTAATGATAACCAGACTCGACGAGGTCGTATCCCGGAGGAGGAGGAAAATGTTGTTCGGGCGATTCGGCAGTTGTTGGAAGTTCCGCAGGAGCTGTGTCCTCAACCGATTCCTCATCTAGACCGGTGGAGTCCTCTTCCGAAAACGGCTGTAGTCCTTCGTCGCCTGCTGCTTCTTGGCGGGAGGCCATTCGTCGATGTTGAGAGTTGTTACCGCGCGTCATCCTGACTGGTGCCGGACGAGGGCGTCTTCGTGTGGGAGACCAGCGAGGAGGCTGAGCTTTCCTTTGTAGGCTGACGGGGCGCCGCTGCTGAGCAAACCGTGTCGGTTTTTGACTGACGTTGGCTTTTCTTTGACTCGCGTTGGACTGCTGTGCATTGGCATCGCCAAGCAAAGAAGCCATGATGCTGATAGCAATAACACACGGTGGTAGAAACTGTCTTATTACACGATCCATGCTTGATCCTCACGCTATCGGTGGCAGGTATCGTCAGACGACGTGAAATCACATCCGTCCCGATATTTGGTTTACCGTCTAAAAGCACAAGCCCTCTATTAAAATTGCTGGTGCAGGCGTCATATCGGAAAACGAGGACCTATGCCTTTCGTTAAATTTGAAATAACCGGCAAAGTTTACCAACCGAACCATCTTGCTTGTGGACGATTTGCTGTCAGTGCTGGCGGCAAGCCGTCGTGTTCCTGCACAAGCGAATCCAGCAAGAATCGATTCAATTCGTGCTTCGTCACCTGCGCCACGATGTAGACCAGTGACATGGCAGCAACTGGCGGCTCCTTTTTCAGTGGTGCCGTCGAGAAACGGAATCGAAACCATGAATCCCGTGACACCAGTTGCCTGGTCATCCTTGACGGTGTCGGAAAGAAGGCATCAAAGAAATCGATCCACGGGTTCCTCTAAGAGAAACCTGGTGTCGGACAGGAACGAAGTGCCAACTTAATCAATCTGCGGGGTGAGATGTTCTCGATGATATCCGACATTCAAATGATGGAGTGAGACGTATCGGGTGCCCGATTGAACTCTCGGATCCATGATTGTTGTCGAGCTGGAGTCGCCTAAACCTCTGCCTGATCCATAGGTTTAAACTGACATCCTTCTACAAAGATTTCGAAGAAATCTTCGGTCGTTTCCAATTCGATATGTTCGATGGATCCAATCCATTCTGCAGCACGCTGGCGAGTGGCGACCGACAGCAGTAGCTGACGGGCACCGCGTGCGGCTGCGTTGCCGACTTTGACGATACGGTCTTCGGGGACGGCTGCCAGAAAGCCAATTTCTATGGCGTCTATGGTGTTCACATAGTTGGCGAAACCACCCGCCAGATACAATCGCTGAATGTCTTGAGGTTGTATTCCTAGCGTGCGCATCAAGATGACTTGGCCGCAGTAACTGGCCGCCTTGGCTTGGGCAAGATGACTGGCATCCTCTCGTGAGACCGTGATGTTGCGGTCCGGTACGAGATCGAATTCTCGTGCTTTATTCGCGAATACGCCTTTAGGAGTCATCATCTCATGACGCCGCAACTCTGCGAGTAGTTGAATCAAGCCTGATCCGCAAATACCACTCGGAGCCAGATTGCCAATCGTGTCGTAGCTAAATCCATCTCCGTCCCGCCAGATAGATTCGATAGCACCGTCGCAACCCGGCATGCCGTGTTTCACCAATCCACCTTCAAAGGCAGGCCCGGCTGGACAGCTGGCCGTCAAGAACCGGCCAGGAGTCCCAAGAACGACTTCGGTATTCGTCCCCACATCGACCAACATCATCAATCCATCGTGTGAGCCGGCGTTGATGGCGACCAGGTCGGCAACGATATCGCCGCCAACGTGACTGGCGATCAGCGGAACTCCCCACACACGGGCGTTCTTGTTGGCTCGTATGCGAAGCTTGCGCGCTAATTCTACGATATCGAGTGATTCTCGTTTGCCGGCAAGGAAATCTAATTCTCTTTGTGATTTGTACGGTTTTTGCCCAATAGATTGGACATCCAGGCCAAAGAACAAATCACGCATTGTCGAATTGCCAGCCACGACGATTTCATAGATCACGTGCCGGTCGATTCCAACAGCAGCACACATTTGCTGGATTTCGGTATTTAAGCAGTTGATAATAGCGCGATGCAGTTCTCCTTGGTGTGGTCCCGCATCATAACTAATGCGATACATGACATCGCTACCGCCAAATCGCTGTGGATTTTCGAAAGAGGTTGTGTGCAGTGAGTGACCTGTTTCTAAGTCCACCAATTCACAAACCACCGTGGTCGTTCCGAGGTCAATCGCTAAACCGCAGATGCGGCCACGGTAATGGTCGATTGCGGTGGGATCATTTCCATAGCGAATTTCTTGATCGTGCCGAGTCACGCAGGGGGCTAAGTCGGTGGTTTCCCCAGATTCGGGTAAGAGAATACGGGTCTGGCGACGAAGCAGGGAGAACTCAATGTCGTGGTCCGCATCAATGACTTCTGCTTGACATGCCAGGCGGTAGCTTGGGCCGTTGGTTAAAAAGCTTTCGGCTTCGGTTGGTGCGTTTAACGCTTTCTCGCCACGTATGATTTCGACAACACATTCGTGGCAAAATCCCGTGCGGCCACAGGAAGTTGGAACCCGCACCTGAAACTTGTCGGCGAAATCAAAAATGGTTTTACCAGCAACCGAGGGTGAACATTCGTCGGCGTGGTAAACATGCCCTGTCCCCGTACTGGTGGACGACTTTTTTCGTTGGAGTTTTTCTCGCATCTTGTCGTAGTCTTCGGCGCCAGCTTCCCAGGCACTGCGATAGTCTAGGTTGTCGTTACTCGTGCACAACAATGCTCCGTCTTGATCCTGAGTTCTCTTTTGAAAGCGGCAGCCAAACTTAGCGGTGCATTCGCCGTGTCGATTTTTGTAGGGGCAGCGCAATAACGATTGTTGCGCTGCGTGCTGGGTAATGTCCGAGAATATTTCTCCCAGACGATTCAGCCGTTCTTTGTATTCAGCTGGGTCAATCTTATCCATTGGATTGAGTGTTCTTGCCTAGGTCACCAAGAACATGGGAAGAGGCAATCGCATTTCGTAGTTAGAATGAATATTCGCCTAGTTTCTCAATGACAAGGGTCAGCGAATAGGATAAGGTTGATGCCGTTTGGTTTTAGCCGTACGAGGACTCGGGGGAAGCGTCAACTGGTGACACCTGCCAGCTGTTTGGCGACTTCTACACATTCTACTGCAGTGGCACCGTAGGCGTCGGCCCCCATGTCGTCAGCGAATTCGGGCGTCACTGGAGCGCCACCGACCATAAACTTGACGTCATCGCGTAAATCCTCGTCAATAAACGCTTCGATGGTCTTGCCCATGTTGGGCATGGTGGTGGTCAAGAGAGCCGACATCCCGACGATACCAGCTTCATGTTCTTCGACGGCCTGAATGAAGTCGTCGGCGGAAGTGTCGACGCCTAGATCAATCACTTCGAAGCCGGCGCCTCGCAGCATCATGTTGCACAGGTTCTTTCCGATGTCGTGAAGGTCGCCTTTCACAGTACCCATGATAACTTTGGCGATGGGCTTAATTCCTGACGCAGAAAGGATAGGTTCAATATGTTGCATGCCGGCCTTCATGGCTCGTGCACACGCCAATACCTCGGGGACAAAGATAAAGTTTTCTCGGAACTTGATGCCGACAAGCGCCATGCCGGCAATAAGTCCATCGTCCATCACCTGTAAAGCGCTAATCCCTTCGTCGAGTGCCGCCCTGGTCAATTCGTCGGATATGCCATGCTGTCCTTCGATAATGGCAGCTGCAATCTTCTGCATGTCAGGACTAGTTGCGGCATACAAGCCGATCATTTTTTTGCGCTCGTCCTCACGCTCAATAAATTCCTCAATCTCTTGTCGAATGAGTTCGTTTTGAATGTCAGAAATAACTGCCATGGACGATTCCGTAAAACAAATGACTGTATCCACTAGCCGAAAGTGGTTGCAGTGAAATAACTAAAATCATATTTAAGCTGGATCAAATTCGGCTGGTATGATCCAGTAAACTGGGTTGCTCAAATTCAGTACGGTGTCATTTGACAGCGTACGTAAGATGGACTCTTTAAATGGACTCTTTTGTCAATGTGTGGTTTTGGGGATTTGCCTATTGTTGATGGACTTCATGATGCTGTCAAATGCTGGCTCTCAATTCGTTCACGACGTTGGCGAATGCCGAGACATGGGCCGGACTGGTACCGCAGCAGCCACCAACGATATTCGCTCCGGCGTCGATCAACTGCAGAAGTTTCCCCGCCATGTGGTCGGGGGTATCCGGATAAACAATTTCGCCGTTTTCGATCTTGGGAATGCCAGCGTTCACATGAGTCAATATCGGCGCATCGGTTGCTGACCGCATCTTGCGAATGATTTCGATCATGTCCTCAATCGCGATACCGCAGTTCGAGCCCACAATGTCTGCCCCGGCTTCGACTAGCTGTTCAGCGCCATTTTCCGGCGTGATTCCCATCATCGTAAAGTAACCACGTGGTCCACGATCGTAGGTCAACGTAGCAATGACGGGCAGTCCGGTAGTTTCCTTGGCGGCACGAATGGCTAGAGAAATCTCGCCCATGTCGCTCATCGTTTCGATGCAAAAAGCGTCTGCTCCGCCTGCGTGAAGCCCACGAGCTTGTTCCGAGAATATGTCAAACATTTCTTCCTCGGTTGCGGTACCGTTGGGCTCCAAGAATTCACCGGTGGGTCCGATGGAACCGAGGACAAAGTGACCTTCGGGGGCAGCTTCACGGGCCAGTTCGGCTCCCTTGCGGTTGAGTTCTTCAACCCGCTCGCCATGCCCGTACTTTTTTAACATGTAACGGCTACCGCCAAAAGAATTCGTTTCGACCATGTCCGAACCAGCGTCGAAATAATTTGCCGCCATCTGACGAACGGTGTCCGGGTGCGAATCGTTGAATTCTTCGGGACACCCACCCGGTTCCAGGCCATTTTCTTGAAGGTAGGTTCCGGTGGCGCCATCGGAGAGCAAGGTTTCTCCAGCCGCAATGCGTTCCATAAGTGAGCTCATTGTCAATTCCTTTTTTTCACGGGGCTACGTTTACCGGACCAACCTCAGGCCGCTTGTTCGGATTGCCACTGTCGAATAGCTTCCGGAATAGCTTTCAGGTTCTCAATGGGAGTTTGTAGCGGGATGGCGCATTCTGGGCCGACCAAACGGACGTGGGCGTTTAAGTTTTTGCGTACTTCGGCCATCACTTCTTCGGGACCCTTCGAATAGAGTGTTTCTGGATTGTTGATATTCCCCACCAGAGCGATGCGATCGGAGACGACTTTCATCGATTCATCCGGACTATTTTTGGAATCGTAATGAAAAGCAGCCATGCCGGTCTGGGCAATGAAATTCATCCGGTCTACCGTGCGACCGCAGATGTGCAGGATGAGTGGGATGGGAATCTGGTCCACAAATTCGGTGTGCATTTCTTGTAGGAATCTCTCATAGTATTCACCGCTTACAAGGTCGCCGGTGGCATGATCCGGCAACGTCAGCGCATCCGCACCTGCTTCCATTTGAGCCCGTCCGAAATCAATGGTGACTTTCTTCATGCGATCAAGGCAATCTTTGGTTTTTCCTGGATCGTCGAGCGACATCAGTAGAAACTTTTCGACTCCGAAACAGTGGTAGCCCAACGACCACGGTCCCATAGTCTTACCGACGATGGCCACTTCATCACCAAATTCACGTCTCAGAAGACGGATGGCATCTAAGACACATTTTGTGTCCGGATGGGTGAGTAGGTCCGATGGAATCTTAATGTCCTCGGGTTCGGCCCAGATTGGTTCGTTCATGCGCACCGTAGGCCAGTTGTCTTTAGTTTCCCACTGCATCTTACATCGCAGTGCGGACGACTCTTGAATGATGGAAAACACCGGCATGATGGTGTCAAACCCAAGCTCGGTGTAACTGGTGGCTGCCAAGCGAGCCATCTTTTCTGGGTTGCGATTGGCGTCTGGGAAATGTGCATCCACCAAATCCATTAATTCGACTGTCGCCACCGAAGTTGGATTGCAGACGGGGGTTCGGTCGACAGGCTGCCGGGCTAGAGCGGCTAATACTCGTTGACGACTCGTCATCGGTTTGATCGCATTCGATTGGTCGGTCATGGGAATGATTCCATTTTGAGTTGCGGAGCGTGCAAGCAGTTTCAAGGCCCCGTGTATCGGCCTCGTAAGGCCATCAATTTCTTCTCAATTGATTCTGGAAACTACTTCTAGACTCAATGGCCTGGAAGGTTTTCTCGGATTTAGTCCACCGTGGAACATCACATGGGAAGTCACAGATAGACAGGGAAAGATCCCCATCATGGACGTAAATTAGTTTTATTTATCTTGTTGGCTGGGTGCGGATAACACGCCCTTCGCCGCCGACATTTCATCTTCTCGCATGGACGCTCGCACGTTTTGGGCACGATACAGCAGCATACCTACCAAGGAGTCGTGTGAGCCACCGCAGGCAAACGTGACCTCGTTGGCTGCTTCGTCCGTTAATTCAATTTCGCATAACTTGACGTACCCTTTGGCCACGGCGGCGGCACGCTTTGCCGGCTGGGGTTCATCGACAGCTGCTTGGATTTGATACTTTCCATTTCCACAAGGAGTCACACTGATTTCACAATCGGCCTTTTTGTCGTGGACTGTCAAAGGTTTTGTCTCCAACGATGCACCCGTTGGTAACTTGCAAAGATCCAGAAAGATTCGTTTGACTGCTTTCAAGTGAACGCCGCCGCACCCAAACTGAAGCCAGCCTGGCATATCTTCTGAATTGATGAATCCAACGTATTGTCGCAATGCTTCCGTTAGAAACGCCACGCGTTCGCTCGTACCGTCCACTGAACTGTACGTGTGCACCAAGTATCGTGGGCCGTGATCTGTTTGACGTTCATACAATCCCAAGGAAATGTCTGCGCAGTGACCATCCGACGATTGCAGCTCAATTCGGCGACCTAAATCGAGTGTCTGACCCATGGGAAAGAATTCCTGCGGTTAGTTGGTGAAATGCAAGCGTATGTTTTTTCCGGGAGGACATCCCCATTCTACTGGATTGCCAAAACATCTTCAATTGGCGACATTCCGGTCTTTTTCGACGCAGGCAAACCCGTCCGTTTCCTTTGCCCCGTTGCCACAGCCTATACCATCGGAATAGTTGACCGTAGGTGGATCTTTCACGCTGACATGACAGGGCCCATTGATTGAAGCGGAAACGGAGATGCGACGCTTCCCTGGATCCTTATGCGGCTAGGTTTCGAAGTGATGGAAGGTGGGCCGCAGTTTTGCCGTTCCGAAAGTGAAAAAACACGACATCCTGCCTATTGCAGGTCAAGCCGCCAGCACTGGTGGATTCGTCGATTGCGAAAATCTTCAGGTACAGTTTGCTTACTGATTTCACGTACCTTGTAGCCCGTCAATGCGTCTGCTGAGAATTTGAACTGGCGAAAGTTTGTGGAAAAGAAAACAACCCCGTTGGGAGAAAGATGCCGTTGTAACAGGCTGAGCAGTTCGACGTGGTCGTTCTGCACGTCCCAGTCCTGCTCCTGACCTTTTTGATTGGAAAAAGTGGGAGGGTCGACAATGGCTACGTCAAAATAGACATCTGCAGCTAATGACTTCAAGTACTTCAGTCCGTCGGCACGGATGTGCCGATGAGCCGAACTGTTCAGTTCGTTCAGCCGTAAGTTGGCTGCGGCCCAATCGAGATAAGTCCGCGAGGTGTCGACAGTCACTGTCGAAGCTGCGCCTCCATGCGCTGCGTAAACTGTAAATGAGCCTGTATACCCAAATAAGTTCAGCACGTGGCGTTCTTTCGATGCATCACGAACCATGCCGCGAGTGATCCGATGATCCAGAAATAATCCAGTGTCCAGGTAGTCAGATAAATTCACTTTAAACTTCAGGCCGCCTTCGCGCACGACGAATTCATTCTTGTCCGATCCGCGACGTTCATATTGAGTTGTGCCGCGTTGGCGATCACGGAATTTCATGAATACATTGGATGGGTGAATCTCCATCACTTCCGCTGCCGTTTTTTTCATCAAGTCGAGCCAGTCGGCGTGTTCGGCTGGCGTACGATCGTGGGGTCGGGCGAACTCCGCCAGGTGCAATCGGTCCTCGTAGCGGTCCACAACCAACGGAACTTCAGGAATGTCGCGTTCATATAGCCGATAACAAGTGATGCCGCGGCTCGGCCACCGACGCAAGTGCCGCGCACGTTTGGTTAAGCGATTGTGGAACTCTTGTGCTTGCCGCGCTGCCGTCGCGTCCAATCCACCGAATACTGGCGTGGCGTTCGGGGTGGTCGTTGTCGGTCTCTGTTCGTGACGGTGGTGGGTGTCACCGATGTCGTCTTCGGTCACGGATAAGTTTTGAGAAGAATCGCGGGGACTCGTTATCAGATGCCGAGGTTTCGGACCATGGAATTGAAAGTATTGGCACTCAATCCTGCCGTTGTATAGTTTGCGACGACGATCCGCTTTTTGGCCGACGATTCTTTCAAATTGGGGATGCGCAGTCAAAACAAAATGAGACCAGGTAGGTAGTCGGCGAAGCACGACGGGAAAGCTACGATACAACGTTTCCATGTCGTGCTTTTCGCCCATTCTTTGCCCATAGGGTGGATTGCAAATGATGCATCCGTATTCGCGTTTGCTGCTTAGCTCCGAGAAGTCCCGTTGTTGAAAATGGATGAACTCTGCAACACCGGCTTGCTGGGCGTGGTGACGAGCCCGTTTTAAGTCCTCAGCCGAACGATCGGTTCCGACGATAAGTTCTGTCGTGGCCGGTAGAATGGCTGCGCGAGCTGCTTCTCGTGCGGTTTGCCAATGAGAAGCTGGGACTCTTGGCCATTGCTCGGATGGGAAGCTTCGGTTTAACCCGGGGGCGATATGATGTGCGATACAGGCTGCTTCGATCACAATGGTACCTGTACCACAAAATGGATCGAGCAAAGGGCGGTCCGCAGACCAATGGCTTAAGTGCACCAGCGCTGCCGCCAAGGTTTCTCGCAAAGGAGCGGGGCCGGAAAGTTGGCGGTATCCCCGTTTATGAAGGCCGGGTCCGGTCGTGTCCAAAGTCAAAGTCGCATGGTCGTTTAATAAGGCGACTTCGACGCGATAACGGCTCCCTGTTTCTGGAAGCTCCGAAACATGGTGAGCGGCTCGAAGCTGCTCCACGATTGCTTTTTTGACAATCCGTTGACAGGCTGGGACACTCGAAAGTTGTGACTTGATAGACTTTCCGTCAACAGGAAATGTGCCGTCTGCGGGAATCCATTCGTGCCATGGAATTGCACGAACCTGATCGAACAATTCACCAAAGTCTTCCGCTGGGAAACGTCCCAAGCAAATGAGAATGCGTTCTGCGGTTCGCAAGCCAATGTTTGTGCGACAGATACCGGATTCGTCTGCTCCAAACAGCAATCGGCCCGGCTGAATCACACTCGGTTCGTAACCGAGTTGTTCCAGCTCGCGGCGCACGACTGCCTCCAAGCCGAACGCACAGGTGGCGATTAAATCGATGGGATCCGTCTCCTGATTATGAACCAGTTGTCGTTTTCTGAATGGACGACGATTAATTCACACGTTCCAGTTTCATAATGCGTCCTGACACGTTCCAGTCCTGAACAAACAGATTGCCGTGTTTGTCCCAATAGGAACCATGGGTGCCACTGAAAATTCCTTCGATCCATTCGGATTGAGGTACGTTGTAATTACGCATTTGTTCTGAGTCTGGGTTATGACCGAGTACTGCCATGATGGTGTTGCTCTTGTTCAGAATGACCACTCGTCCGTTCAGGTCGGGGACTGAGACATGGTCTCCTTGGATGGCTACCGAAGTCGGCATTCCCAATCCAGTGATGACTTGTTCTAGGAAATTTCCGGAAAGGTCATAGTGCAGCAGCCGGCCCTTGGGTTGGTGATTGCGATCGCAGATCAACAACCGCGGAGGATCGTAACGCGTATCCAATGTCATCCCGTGTGCTGTATTGAATTCTTTTAGCCCGTTTCCTTTCGTGCCAAAATGATCTAAATATTTCCCATCTTTGTCGTAGCGGAAGATGTGGTTGCTGCCGTAGCCGTCGGCCAGATAGATGTCGCCGTTGGGAGCTACCGTAATGGCGGTGGGACTGAACTTTTCTACCGTGGAACGATACTCTTCGGGTAGTTTGAACTTTAAGACAATTTTTCCTCCACGGATATTGAATTTGATTCCCTCCGCATCGTTGTTGCGAGCACCGTAGATGAATTCGCCATCCGCCTCTTGGCGTATTTCCATATCGTGAATGTTCGAGTAGTTCGCACCCAAATAGCCGTGGATGACTTTTCCTTCGGGGGAAAAGACAAAAACACCCTGTAGCGTGCTGGTATAGATGTTTCCGGCCTGATCAATTACCACGGCACCGTGGGTCGGTCCCAAAGCCGAAGTTCCATCCGGGCGCAGCCCCCAACCAGGCACCGTGTCAAAGGTCATGAGCCCGCAACCCATCCGAACGGGTTCCACCGTTGGTTTGTCTTCGGCTGAGGAAAAAGAAGTGGAAAGGTAGATCGACAATGCTGCAAAAAAAGCGACGAGACGGCGATTCATGGTGTGGATTCCTGGTGGGGAAATAAGCGGGAAGCTTGTGCCTTGAGTCGTGGCACATGGAATCACACAGTATCGACTGAGAGATCCCGTATTTCAAGCGGCGGGTCGAAAGTGACTCTAGTGAAATGTAGACCCGATTCAACAAAAACCGCCAAAAATGCCGGAACGGCGGTCGCTGTGAGCAGATCGACCATTTTCACTGCAGAAGGTGCCAGGCCTGGCAGACTTTACGGTCCGTTTTGTTTGGACGAGAGCTTCTGGGGAACATTGTCCTACTAGCTACGCCTTTTGAATGCCATTGTGGGGAAGATTGGTGGCTGGACCGGTTCAAGCGTAGCCGACCTCACGATGCAGACGGAGGACGAACCTGCGTCACTCGCTGTCATCATGCGAGGATACCTTCGAGCACGCGGCCATGGACGTCTGTGAGACTCTCGTTACGGCCTTGATGAAAATAGGTGAGTCGCTCGTGGTCCAACCCCATTAAACGGAGTATTGTCGCGTGAATGTCGTGCACGTGAGCTTTGTCTTGGACGGCTTCGAATCCGAATTCGTCAGTCTCACCGTATCGGGTACCTCCTTTGACACCGGCACCGGCAAACCACATGGTGAAACCATAGGGGTTATGGTTGCGCCCCGGTAGTCCCTTGCCTTCGCTAAACGGCATCCGACCGAATTCGCCACCCCAGACGATCAAAGTCGATTCCAGTAGTCCACGTTCCTCTAAGTCATTCAAAAGAGCCGCGATGGGTTGATCTATCTCCGCCGCGTGTTGTCCATGGTTTGACTCAATACCCTTGTGGGCATCCCAAGTTTCCTCGAGATGTCCACCACCGGAATAGAGCTGAATAAAACGGACTCCACGTTCCACTAAGCGACGTGCGATCACACAATTCCTCCCGAATTCGTCCGTGGGCTGCTGGCCAACACCATACGCATTTAGCGTGCGTTGGTCTTCCTGGGTCAAGTCGACAGCTTCGGGAGCAGCGGATTGCATGCGGTAAGCCAACTCAAAGGACTGAATGCGAGCTGCTAATTCGCGGCCGCCGGGACGATCACGCAAATGCTGCTCATTAAGATTGGCCAAGAAGTCGAGTTGACGACGTTGTGCTTCTCCCCGCAGGTGTGGGGGGCCTTGCAAATCAAGAATCGGATTTCCCTCAGGGCGAAATAGCGTTCCTTCGAAAGCGGAGGAAATAAAGCCGCTGGCCCAGTTCGGCTGCCCCGAAATGGGGCCTCCTCGCTTATCCAGCATCACCACGTAAGCTGGTAAACTTTGGTTTGCCGTTCCCAAGCCGTAGACACACCAGCTGCCAAGCGACGGACGACCGATGAAAGTCTTGCCGGTATTCATGGCGACAAGCGCGGATCCGTGAGCGTGACTGTCGGCGTGGCAAGAATTGACGATGGCTAACTTGTCGGCGTGCTCGCGCACGTTGGGAAAATAATCTGAGATTAACTGACCACTCTCGCCGCCAGGTTGGAATGGCCGGAAGTTTGGAGTCAGGTAGCCGACTCCCCGATTTCCTGAGTTGATGTATTGCTTGTCGTCCGGCAATGGTTGTCCGGCATATTTTTCCAGCTCAGGCTTGTAGTCAAAGGTGTCAACCTGGCTGGGGCCTCCGTTCATCATCAAAAAGATGCAAGACTTTGCTTTGGTGGGATAATGAGGTTCTCGGGGTAACAAGTCTTCGCGATTCGCAGGCGCAGCCTGCGCTACTTGAGGCTGAAAACTGCTGGCAGCCAGCAGACTTGATAAAGCCAACCCAGCAAACCCGCCTCCCATTTCCCACACGAATTCACGTCGAGTTTGTCCACAAGGAAACTGAGCTTTGCCGTGGGAAGTTGTTGTTGGTGGCATGGTTGGGCCTACGTAGTACGTGGGTTTTTAACGACAAGGTGCCAGCCTGGCTGATCCATCCGTTGCACCCACAATTTATTGCTCCCGCGCTTCGCGTGGGAACCTTTTCGATCATTCACTAATCGACATAGATGAACTCGTTGGTATTCAACAATATCTGACACAGAGTCGCCAAGGCAAGTTGCTCGGCTTCTATCGGCAGTTCAATTTCTATGCCATAACGACGAGCCAAATAGTTCCACACTTGGTCACACTCGTCCTCATCAAGAGCTCGTGTGAAAATCAGGATTTCCGCAATGTCACCCTGCCAGTATTCGTGTCCGTAATTTCCTTGCGTTCCGATGACGTACGGATCCGAAAAATCTCGTTCTGAAAGAGTATTTCGTTGAGCCAGCATACGCTGGTTTTGGTAGACCGTGGCACCAGAACGACTGTTAATCGCAGTCAGGATCGATGGCTGGTTTGGGTTTCGGAGCATTCCTGCATCAGGGAAATCATCTGTAAAACGAACTTTTCCTTGCCAAGTCGTTCCCAAGAATAATGAAGTTTTCGTAGATTCCTTGCTACGCCAATTCGAAATGATTTCTCGATGCCCGTCATCTTGCGATTCGTCCGTCACCACAGCAATGATCGTAATCCGTTCATCTGTATTGGCTTCTTTCAGATGTCCGGTCAACTGTAGGAATTTGCCGTCACCATCAAAATGCACCGCTTGCTGGCTTCCAAATTGGTCACGAGTTTTCAGGCGAGGCCGATGGTTTGGGTTCTCCTGGACGGCAACCAAAGGAGCCGTCGGCTCGCTTTGCGCCAAATCTCGCCAGAACATGACGCCTCCATTTTCGTCAGTACTGATGCCCTGATCGGCACGCAGCCAGAATCGCAGGCCACTCATCACGTCAAGCTCCGCATCCGTCGTAGCGATGTCGAGTGCGGTCTGATGGGTGTCGAAGTGGCTGCGCTGTTGGGTCAGGTAAGCGATCGCTTCCGTTAGCTCTGCCTTCGAAGGTGCCCGGCCCAAAGCGAGCTTCCAAGCCCTAGTCACCTGAGCGGATTGGTTACTACCAGCATCACCGACGACCCGCTCCGCAAACGCCAGGCTCTGCTCGTGGACAAAATGATTGTTCATCAGTGCCAATGCTTGAGGGGCAACTGTCGTCACGTCGCGCTGGCCACACGGTAGAGTGGTGTCACAAAAATTAAAAGTTTTCATGAACGGTAGCAGCCGCGAACGACGCGTCATCATGTAAATGCTGCGGCGCCGGCGCTGTGCCCTGGAGGAACGTCCCCAGGCGTTGCCTTTTCGAGATAGTCCTTCGAGAGCATCTGGCGACATCCGTGGATAAAAGCTTTCACCTCCGATTTTCGTGTTCAATTGTCCGCTTACCAGCAGGATGGCGTCGCGCAGCGCTTCAGCGTCCAGCCGCCTGCGATGCTGTCGCCACAGCCGTCGATTTTCGAAATCCATTTCCGCGTACGATTCTTGTTGGGGATGAAGGGATGCCTGTTGGTACGTTTGGGACATCATGATCAGCTTATGCATCCGTTTGATTTTCCAATCGCCATCCAGGAATTCCGCAGCCAGCCAATCGAGCAGGTCAGGGTGAGTGGGAGGATCACTTTTAAAGCCAAAGTTGTTGGGCGTCCGCACAATGCCTTCACCAAAATGATGTAGCCAAAGTCGATTGACGAAGACTCGAGCAGTCAACGGATTGCGTTGGTCCGTAATCCGTTGAGCAAATTGAAGACGTCGGTGCGAAGTCTTGCTGTCTTCTGGAGGTGAGTCGAACGCACGGTCTAGTTCAGGAATGGCACTTAAAAATCCAGGTTCGACGATCTCGCCAGGACGATGTCGTTCGCCCTTGATGAGGAGATGGAACGGATCGGGCTGTGGGCCTTTGTCTGTCCACCCAAATATGTTTTCCAGTCCGAGTTGTTTCGCACTGGGACCTCCTAAATTATTTTGGCCCAGATACCCCGCCCAAAAATAACTGGCCAGGCGATAGTAGTCAGTTTGACGTATGGGATCAAATTTATGGTCGTGGCAGCGAGCGCATTTGACCGTCAATCCTAGGAAGGCAGAGCTGGTGACATGAACCATGTCTTCGAGAAGCTCATACAGATAATCTTCCGGATCATTCGGTTCGTCATTCCATGTTCCACCGCGTAACATGCCGGTGGCAATGACTGACTGTTCGTTGCTCCATGGAACTTCGTCGCCTGCTAACTGGTCGACAACAAAGCGATCGTACGGCATGTCGGCATTCAAGGCAGACACGACCCAGTCACGATACTTCCAAATATTTGGCTTCGTCTGGTCACGTTCGTAACCACACGATTCGGCGAATCGCACAGCGTCCAGCCAGTACCTGGCCCAACGCTCGCCGTAATGGGGGCTCTCTAATAACTCGTTAATGAGCCGTTCGTAGCTGTCCGCGGATGTGTCCGCGACGAAGGTTTCGATTTGCGCTGGCGTTGGTGGAAGTCCCAGTAAATCAAAATAGGCTCGGCGAATCAATTGACGCCGGTCGGCTGGCGGTGCCATCACCATTTGATGGCGTTCAAGTTTTGCCAAGACAAAGGCGTCAATCGGGTGGATTGTTTCCTTGTCGGTACGCGGTTCGGGAACTCTCGGGCGACGAACCGGCTGTAATGACCACCAATCGAGTCCTGCACGAACGTCGCTAGTCATGGCAAAGCGACTTAGCACCACCGCGTCCGGCCAATTGGCCCCGTCTGCAATCCACTGCTCTAATGTGGCGATCTCGTCAGCAGGGAGTTTGCGACCCAGCCCTTTTTCTTCGGGAGGCATTTCGCCGTCGATGACTCGTTGCAGTAAATAACTGTCCGACGGTTTTCCAGCGACCACTACTGACCCCGAGTCGCCACCAGACAAGATGGTTGCTTTCGTTGTCATGTCGAGTCCACCTTCTTGAATGCTCTCGTCATGACATTCCAAACAACGCCGTACCAAAATCGGTGCAACGTCTTCGTGGAAATCAACAGAAGGCTGGGGCGGTGTACCAGGCAGGCTGTCCGCAGCACGACTGGGATGGCAGTGTGATAAGACAAGGAACGCAACGACGAAGCCCGTGAGGCACCAGCGGGAAAAGAACCACATCCAGCACACGGGCTGGTCGCTGGATAACGCGTTGAGTGCGTTTGTCTTTATAGTCATATGCGGGAAAGCCAGTAGAAAAGGCATGGGGGCAGGATTTCCGTATGCCTTGAACCAATAACGATTTTAACTGTCGCGGTTTTGTGTAGCAAGAACTGTCCAACGGGAGGGACTTATAGCAATGAATCCCTTGTCTTTGTTTTGGACCATGTTAGGTTGTTCTGTTGTCCCAGGTGGGGTGCGAGCTGGTAAACGCTGCATGAACAGCGTTCCTCGCAGAATCCGAGGACGAGGGTAGGCTGTGCGAACATCTACGAGAGTGACTCCACATGACGGTTTATGACGACCTTGGTGTACCGACCATCATCAACGCCGTAGGCTATGCGACTCGTGTCGCCGGTAGTTGTCCTCACGAAGAGGTTATTGCGGCGATGGCCGATGCTAGTCGATCGTATGTCGAGATCGATGCGCTCGAAGTAGCAGCGTCAGAGTTGATCACCAAGTGTACTGGAGCCGAGGCCGGGCTGATTACCTGCGGCGCGTCGGCCTCTCTGGCGTTGGCGGCCGCTGCGTGCCTGTGCGGCAACGACCCGGATCGCATGGACGCGCTGCCAGATACATCCGACTTTTCTCGAAATGAAATTGTTTTTCCGAAACCCGGCCCGTTTGATTATGATCATCCTTTCCGTGCATCGGGTGCCAAGTTAGTCACCATCGACTATGCGGATGATGACGCCCCAGACCAGATCGCAGCGGCAGTGAATGCCCACACGGCTGCCATCGCTTATGTCTGGTTGGGTATTGACGAGCGACCTAGTATCGAATGGCTTGTCCGATTGTCCCAGGAGCACGGTTTGCCGCTGATCGTCGATGGCGCGATGTCTTTGCCTCCTCGAGAGAACCTACACCGTTTCATTGACCTGGGTGCCGACCTGGTCGCCATTAGCGGAGGCAAGCATCTTGGCGGACCGCAGGCTTCCGGTATCCTGGCAGGCCGCGAAGAACTTATTCGCAGCGCATGGTTGCAGATGGTCGACATGGACGTACGTCCTGAAACTTGGTCACTCAAGAGATTCGTGGACGACGGCTGGGTGGATCGTGCCCCCGGTCATGGAATTGGACGTAGTATGAAAGTCAGCAAAGAACAGATTGTCGGGCTCATGACGGCTCTCCAACGCTATTCTGAACGTGACCACGATGCAGAACTTCGTACGTGGCACAGCTACATCGATACCGTCATGGATGGTCTGCAGGAAGTCGAAGTTTTGCAACCACGTAAACTTTTTCCCTCCCCCAATGGACAACCTTGGCCTCTGTTGGAACTGCACGCCGATGGAGCCTTGCGGCGGCGTTTGCGGGAGCGAAATCTGATTCTGGCGGAGAGTGATACTGACCCTGAGATCGCCTTTGTCAATCCAATTTGCCTGCGAAAAGACGATCCTGCAAAGATTGTTAAGTTGTTGCGGGAAGAAGTGGATTAGTGGAACGGTACCCAGAGTGATTCCACGACCATGGCGCTCAATCAGTAGACGGCCGTGCGAGATGGAGCGCGTCCTGATTCAATTCCAGGCCAAAGCCAGGTGAATCGGGCAGTGTGATGTGGGCCTCTTCGGGCAGCGCTCGTTGGTAAACAGGGTGCCAAAGTTAGGCTCGGCGTGGTCTGCCTGTTCGCTCATCATCATGAACTCGGCCAGGTGGATGTGCTCGAAGGCCATCGCCATGTCGTATTCGTAGTCGTCGCTACAAGAGACAAAGGCGCGCACTTCTGTGATTTCCGCCTGGCCGGGCGTAGAAATTACGTCTTCGTTAGGAGCTAAGTAGAGTGACATGCTTGCATGCTAGGCAGCGTTTGTGGGGTACGCCACGAGGGTAAACGGATCTTTTTCGGGCCAGCGTGTTTGACGTCACCACCAACACCTGGATACGATATCAGCGGAGTCTTTGAGCATGGCTTGTCCACGTTTACGGTACGTCCAAGGCAGCGGCAGGTCTGATAAGCCGGTGCCTTCGGCATGGCCGTAAAATCCATCACCGAGATGTTGCATTGTCAAGGTTTGCTTTTGGTGCCCATAAGTGAAAGGTTGGTTGGGACAAATGTCGAAACATTGCTGGCTAAAGATGGTGACAGTGAATCTGCTGCTGTGGATGCCCCTCGTCGTTGGTGCAGGCGAAACGCTTTACAACGGCATTGTGTTACCTGACGAATGGCCCCCCAACGTACAGACGTTGACTCACGAACCGATGCGTGTTCCCTATTTAGAGCATCCGCCGTCTTTGATCCCGATTGACATTGGAAGGCAGCTATTCGTTGACGACTTCTTGATTGCGGAAACGGATTGTCGTCGTACTTTTCACAAAGCGGCTTGGCATCCAGCTTCTCCCTTGGTGGTTCCCGATAAACCTTGGGAGACTCCACCCGCAGGCGCCAAGGGAGTGGCGTCAGCCACACCCTACAGCGATGGCGTGTGGTACGACCCGGCCGACAAGACGTACAAGATGTGGTACCTCGCTGCGTGGGGCCGATACACTTGCTATGCTCGGTCAAAAGATGGCATCCATTGGGAAAAGCCTGACCTGGATGTGATTCCCGGCACCAACATCGTGATGGATCACACACAAACGGAATTGGAGTTGGAATTTACCAACGGGCGTGATTCGGGAACGGTCTGGCTCGACCACAACGCCACATCACCCGACGAACGATTCCTTATGGTGGTGCGTGATCAGGGAGCAGGTGATCACGAGGTCTATGTGTCGAGTGATGGGATCCATTGGAACGGCCCGGTGGTTGCGACCGGCGCAGCTCAGGACCGCACGACGCTTTTTTACAATCCGTTTCGTCAGATTTGGGGATTCAGTCTGCGTTCAACTTTCTTTCACGACCCGGAGCAGAACCGCTGGCACTACGAATTGACTCCGCCAGGTGGTTTCGAAAATCCGGGACCTTGGGTGGGTGTCCGTATCAGACGCTATGCTGAAGGTCCTGACATTCGTTCGGCAGCCACGTCCTGGCCTCGACTGGGAAAGCCCAAATGGTGGCTGTTCCCGGAGGGACGAGAGATGGCCAAGGTTCCGGCCGTGTGGGCGGGAGCCGACCGGTTAGACATTCCCCGGCCCAATAGCGAGATTAAACCTCAACTGTACAACTTGGACGTGGTCGCCTACGAGAGTTTGATGGTTGGTCTGTTTGCGATCCTGAAAACCAACAAACCACCTGAAAGACCATATGAAAAAATCAACAACCTGTGTGCGGGATTCAGTCGCGATGGTTTTCATTGGGACCGTCCATCACGTGAGCCGGTTTTGGGCGTGTCCGATGACTTAAGCGCGTACAACGCGGCTAACATTCAATCGGTCGGCGGTTGTTTTTTGGTGTACGATGACGAACTACATATCTATTGCAGTGCGCGTGGAGGGTTCACCGCAGACAGCCCCCGAAAACTTCGGACTGGTTTGGCAACGCTCCGTCGTGACGGTTTTGCTTCGATGGACGCGGACCGACGGGGCGGCTCGTTGACGACTCGACCGGTATTGTTCAAGGGGAGCCAATTGTTTGTCAATCTGGATGCCCCCGAAGGAAAGTTGTTGGCGGAGGTTATTACCCCCAGTGGCCAGGTGATCGAGCCGTTCAGCATTAGAAACTGTGCCCCGGTGAGTGGAGACGGCACGTGCATGGGTGTGCGGTGGAAAAAGGCTGATGGTACCGACACAGACCTTGCCATGCTCGCGGGAACTGCCGTGCGATTCCGTTTTTATTTGGATCGCGGAAGCTTGTATTCCTTTTGGGTAGCACCCGACGATTCGGGTGCTAGTCGAGGATACGTTGCAGCAGGTGGTCCAGGTTTTTCTGGGCCGAGGGATGTTGTGGGTGAGGATAGAACGTCTCAGTAATGATTGGGGTGACGCAGTATTTGATCCAACCGACGCCTCATCGACTCGCCGCTAGCCTCATGCCCTGACCTTTTCCTCATCCCACAATCTTTCTCAGCTGATCGACATACCTGGGAACGTTCTCGTAAGGCGCAGCGGATTCGTATTCCAATACCAGGTACCCTGCATATCCGGCGTGACGCAGGATGTCGACCATACGCGGCAGATCGGCAGGTTCGGTTCCTTTGGCTGAACGAACTAGCACCTTCAATTGTACGTTGACTGAATACGGGGCCATCCGTTCCATGTCACCATACGGGTCATGACTGCCACTAAAGTTGCCCGAATCAAAATTGACTCCGAACCACGGCGAATCCACTGCTTCGACGATGCGCAGCAGCCGGTCGACGTTACTCGTGAAATCGTGGTTTTCGATGCCCAACATGACTCCGTGTTGACCCGCGTAATCGCACGCCGTGCGTAATGCTGTGGCAGCCTGTTCGATCGCGTCATCCTCGCTGACACCCTCGGGAGGCAGTCCAGCGAACACCCGAATCACCGGCGCACCGAGCTTGGAGTAGTTTTCGATCCACCGTTTGGTATACGCCATTTGTTTGTCCAGTTCTCCGCCAGGTGGCAAGGTGAATTTGTTACCGATTGCGCCTCCTGTAATGTCGAGCCCCACCAAGTGTGCTTGTTTCCTCAAGCTGAACAGGAAATCGTCATTTACCTCTGCGGGAAAGTAATATTGAGTCAGTTCCGTACCTTCGATGCCTAGCGACGCGCAGTAATCGATGAAGGCCGGCAAGTTCATAGCGCCTGGAGATCCAGGTTCCAAGTTCAATTCGGTGCGAAAAGAGTACGCTGCCAAGCTCAGCTTCAAGCCACTCCGCTCGGTCCGCTGAATGGGTTGGATGGCTGCTAATGGCTGTGGGCTAGATGCCACCACACCGCCCAGGGTCAAAGATCCAAGAAAGGTACGACGTGGTAGTGACGACGACATGATTTACTCCTGCTGCATGAAGGATGAATGTGACTTGTTCATCGTCATCGCTCGACGTGATATAATGAGCGAACGTACGAGGGGTGATCGTTGTAAGCCATGAATGACACCGAAGAAAATGACACCGAAAAACAATCTATATGGTAGCTCTGACTAGGTTTCACAATCGACTGTCCGATTTGGCGGTGGTCCAATGTTGCGTGACCGTTATTGTAGCCATTTTACTGTCTGTAGGCGAACCGCCCCCAATAAGAGGAGCAGACGGTGAGCAGTCGGTCGCCGCGTCCTCTCTAGGTCACGAAAATGCTTCGCCCAGCAACATGTCGTTTGATGAAGACGTTCGTCCGTTATTGGAACAGTGGTGCGTCCGCTGCCACAACGTCGACAAGAGAATGTCGGGCATTCGACTTGATCATTTGGACGGCCAAATGGCGAGCGAGCAGTTGTTTTTGTGGGAAAACGTGCTGGAGCAACTGTCTGAGGAAACGATGCCTCCCGAAGACGAGCCGCAGCCGAGCACCGAGCAGCGGCAGCAGCTTATTCACTGGATCCAAACCGGTATGACCGCAGCGCAAAGTCAGACAGCGCACAAAAACGGCTCCGTGAGACGACTCACTCTGGCACAATACCGTAACACCATTCGGGACCTGTTGGGAATCGAAGAGGATGTCACCAATGTGCTTCCACCTGACGCTGTTTCCAAGGATGGATTTGTCAACAACAGTCAAACGATGTCGCTGTCGCCACTGCTGCTGGAGGCTTACATTGGCATTGCCGAACGTGCGCTGGATATCTGCATGGTGGACGAGTCGTCGTTGCCAACGGTCCAGAACTTTCGGATGGACCTGGGCGAAGCTGTCAATCCGGAACCCTTTCCGGAGCCATTGATTTTGGGGGCTTTTAGCGTCTTGCTGCCCAACCAGGATTTCATGGTGACACAGCTGATTCCGAGCAAGGAATTTGAATTCAATCCCTTCCGCATGCAGACGGTCTATGACTTCATCGAAGGTTACCAAGGGAACGATACCGTGCGCGGTTGGCGACGTTTCACCAGCGTCTATCATTCGGTGTTCGCCTGTTTTCGAGGTTCCGGCGGCTATCCTATGGGGCGGGCGTGGGAAAGCGTTCCAGAAGGTTTGCTGTTGCGCCCGGCGATTCCCAGTGAAGAGATCTTTGGTCAATCCAATACTTATGGTCCACGTGCGAATTTCAAGATTGCACTACGAGAACTTCCTGAACGGGGAAACTTTCGTGTAACCGTTAGAGCTGCCAAGTACAACGATGCGCTGCTATTAGCGCCTGGCGAGGCCGCCCCAGCAGAAGAGAGTGGCAATGCCATCACGTTGCAGGACCTGACTTCCCCCACGACGGTCCAAGTCGAACAGGCAGGAATCTATCAGCTGGATGCGTTTATCCATTCTCAAATTCACAAGGACCGTGTTGCGCCGGACGACTCGCGTTTAGCCCAAGGCCTGGTCGGAGTCTGGTCACTGGACGGGAATGCTACCAGCCAGCAGGGAGACAAGGAGCTGGTAGGCGAAATCCAGGGTAGCGCCCATTTCAATGAGTCTCCGTTTGGGCAATCGCTATCCGTTGATGGTCAAACGGGGTTTGTTGTGGTGCCTCACGATGAAACGATGAACGTAGGAGAAGGTGAGTTTACGGTGGCAGCATGGATTCGGCCACGTCAACTCAAACAATCGGGTATTGTCTGTTTGGGGGGGTACGGATACACGCATGGTTGGATATTTGATTTGCCCCGCAATGATGGCGTATTGCGGATCGAAACTGCTAACTGGATGGGGGAGCATAATGGGACGGTGGAGTCGGTCGCGGGAGCGATTCGTGAAGGTCACTGGCAGCATGTGGCGGTAGTGGTTCGTCGCGGCGAAAATGGCACGCGGTTGTACGTCAATGGTTATCAAGTCGGTGAGGGTACGATTGGCCCCGCGAACTTTAATAATCCCAATGTGAGCCTGCACATTGGGCGCGTCCAACATTCCGTTTTTTTTAATGGCGAAATTGACGACGTACGTTTGTACCGTCGAGCATTGGAGGTCTCCGAGTTGGAAGCTCTCGTCGAGCCGGGTCGGGAATTCGATACGCCTCCGCTTGCAGATCAAAAACAAGATCTTACCCTCACAGTGGGCAATTGCCGTTTTACCAACCAATGGCATCAACCCGCCTTTGCAGTGATGCGTTTGCCAGCAGGTCCGTTAGACGTTCAGGCCCAGTATGGTACGCAGGAAGCACTCGACCGTATTGTTTTGACACCTTTGCTAGATGGATATCCTGTCGCGCAAAAGTTCGTCCGTTTTGAGCAACGCAAGCCTCGTGTCGGAGTGCATGTAGGGCTGCGTCGTGATTGCGGCAGTGCCTTGTCTCAAGTTGGCGATATTCAAAGTGTTTCTTCTGCAGAATTGCAGGAACTCGTGTTTGAAGGTGCCATCAATAATTTTCCCGACCCTGACGTCGAAAAAAACAATGTCAACTATTTGGCAGGGGTCCGCGAAATAGCGGTTCGAAGTGAATACACGGACGGTCGAGAGATGCCTCGCCTGCTGGTCCGTTCGGTTGAATTCGAGGGCCCTTTCTACGAAACTTGGCCACCGGCCACCCACCGCAACATCTTTATTGAATCGGAACATCGCGAGGATCCGACGATGTATGCGCTGGAAATCATTCGTTCATTTGCCACACGAGCTTTTCGTCGTCCGTTGACGCCTCAAGAAGAAGCTTCCTTGTTAGCCGTTTGGTCCACTGCGTTTGCCGAGCATGGCGATTTTCAAAAAGGCGTTCGCGACACGCTAGCGATCGTGCTAACGTCACCGCAATTTCTATTCTTGATCGAAGTTAGTGAGAGCCCTGATCCGGAACCGTTGGATCCATACGAATTGGCTTCCAAACTGTCGTATTTCCTCTGGAACGGGCCTCCCGATCAACAGCTATTGGACCTGGCAGGTACTGCAACGCTGAGGGCTTCGTTGGACGAGCAAGTCGAGCGGATGGTGGCTCATCCTAGGCTGCGACATTTCGCTGCAGAATTTGTGTCGCAGTGGTTAAGCCTCGACAAGTTTGATGTGGTGGAAACAGATTCCGAAAAGTTTCCCAAGTTGACTCGCGACACAAAGAAAGCTTTGCGACAAGAACCGGTGCGTTTTGTGGAGTACTTGATCCAGCAGAACCTGCCCCTTCGCAACTTGGTAGATTCGGACTTGTTATTGGCCAACGAAGTTGTTGCCAGTTACTATGACTTAGCAGACCACACCGAAGATGGATTTGAATACGTGGCTTTGAATCATGGTAAAGCCGAATTGGGTGGGATCCTTACACAGGCTTGCATCCTGGCTGGTCTCTCGGATGGGCGCGAGGCCAACCCTGTGAAGCGAGGCGCCTGGTTGGCTCGTAAAATCATTGCCGAACCACCCGACGATCCTCCCCCCAATGTGGCTCAGCTTGAAGAAGACACGTCTCACTTGCCACTGCGGCAACGACTAGAGGCTCATCGCAACCAGGAAGGGTGCGCTAAGTGCCATGAAGGTATCGATCCTTGGGGGCTGCCGATGGAACAATACGATGCGGGTGGTCGATTTCAAGCACAAGCTACCTCAAGTACTCGGGCGATCTTACCTGACGGTACCGATGTCGCAAACCTTAACGAGCTCAAGGCTTATTTGGCTAAGGAACGTTTGGATCAGGTGACGTTTAGCTTTTTGAAGCATCTCACCACGTACGCCATTGGGAGAACGCTTAGCTACAATGAGATTGAAGGTTTAAAGAAAAAGATGTTAAAATTGCGAGACAGCGAGTACCGCATGCAGGACTTAGTGCGCCTGGTTGTCCAGAGCGACATGTTTCTGGAAAAGTAGGTGATGCTTGCCGGGGAAGTTTACCTTTTTTCAGAGATGGCAAAGGAACCAACAGGACATTTGCTGTTAACTCTAATCCCAGGAATGCTAGATGGACAGCTCGGTGAAACTCAGTCGTCGTTCCGTGTTAAGGGGCGTTGCCGGAGCCACGTTGGCATTGCCGGCGTTGGAGGCAATGGGGCGTGAGGCGAACCGAGAGCTACCGCGTCGATTTTGTGCACTGTACACGGCCAATGGGATGTCGTTGCCGCGGTCAGAGCACGAAATTGATGAATGGAGTTGGTTTCCTCGTGCCGAGGAAGATGACGAATTCGTATTCGGCAATTCGACGGTACCCCTGAAGCCGTTTCGTGATCAATTGAGTTTTCTAGGAGGGTTGTATCACCCCAACGGTACAAAAGCCGATCCGCATATCTGCTCTGACATGTGGCTTACGGGAGCGCCGTTGCACAATCCCAAGCCGGGAATGTTCAACTCAGTGGGGCTCGACCAAGTCGTGGCGCTGCATACCAAGAAGTATTGTCGGCAGCCGTCACTCGTCTTGTCCGTCGATGCTGGTACTGGATTAATGTCACGGACTGGAACGATTTCCTATGGACTGGACGGTAAACCAATTCCTGCCGAAAACAATCCTCGTCGAGTCTTCGACAGGCTGTTTCGTAGTGACCGCGATTCACTCACAACCGAACGAGCCGAACTACAACAGCGCATCAAGCTGGTGGATGCTGTGCTGGACAACGCTCGGGCGTTGAATCGGCGTCTAGGTAAATCGGATCGCCAGAAAATGGACCAGTATCTGACTTCGTTGCATGAAGTAGAGTCTCGGCTAATTGCATCTGAAAAGTGGGTGGAAATACCGTTGAAGTCGCAGGATTATTCGCGCTTAAATCTGGATGTCACCTCCGAAGGAGAGCCGGCGGAGTACTACCGCAATATGTTCGATTTGATCGCTTTGGCGTTTGATGCTGACATCACTCGTAGCGTTGCATTCATGCTCAATAGAGAAGACGGTATGGGAATCAGCGATACCTTTCCACTGAAGTTGGGATTGAGTGCCACGCATCACAATTTGTCGCACGCCGGTGACAAAAAAGGGCAGTTTGACTTCGCGAAATACGATTTATTTCTTAGTGAACAAGTCGCATACTTTTTGCAAAGGCTGCAAGGGTTCACTGACGCAGGAGGCACGATGCTTGATAACAGTATCGTGCTTTACGGTAGCGGTTGCAGTACGACACACTGGCCCAAAAACTTGCCGACGCTCGTCGCAGGCGGTGCCAATATGGGTCTGAAACATGGTGTGTATTGGCGCGACGGCGAAACACGCATGTCCAATCTGTATCTTGGTATTTTGCGTGCGTTGAAAGTGGAAGAGTCCTCCTTTGCGGACAGCACTGGCGTGATAAACAATGCGATCTTTGCAAACGTCTAAGTATGCTGACATAGTCATTGGATGAATCAGGCAAACGCTACTCTTTCGTGCATTCTTGTTGCCACAGCCGTTGTTGGTCTTACGTCATGGACAGCGGCTGCTCCTGTCAATGACCGATCCAGTGCGGTCAGTATTTCGGCGAATGATGTGGTCTTGGTGGATGGTTTTCGTCTCGATTTGGTGTATTCTGTGCCGGCCGAACAGCAAGGGTCGTGGGTCAGCCTGACCACGGACCATTTGGGGCGACTGATTGTTTCAGACCAGGAAGGTCAGCTCTACCGGATCTCGCTCGGAGCCCAAGCCTCCTCGACCGAAGTAGAGAGGCTGCCAGTCAAAATAGGGTGCGCTCACGGGTTGCTATATGCCTACGACAGCCTGTACGTGACGGTGAATACGTCCAGGCAGGCAGCAGAGAAAACAGGTTATCAAAGTGGGCTATACCGATTGACCGACCGTGATCGCGACGATCAATTTGATGAGATCATATTACTGCGAAAGCTGCGAGGGATGTCCGAACATGGACCTCACGGGTTGCAGCTTGGGCCTGACGGACGTATCTACCTGATTTCTGGAAATAACGAAAAAATCGGAGACGGTATCTCCGAGCGTTCTCCATTTCGTAACTGGGCTGATGACTTACTGGTACCTTCGAAAGGAAATGGATTATTACCTGCCGGTTGGGTGATGCGCACCGACGAAGCCGGTGAGACATGGGAACTTGTTTGTGGCGGCTTCCGGAATCCCTACGATATTGCCTTCGATGCGAATGGTGAATTGTTTACTTGTGATGCGGACAGCGAATCGGACATTGGCACGGGATGGTACCGACCCACACGGATCAATCATATAGTTTCCGCTGGCGAATACGGTTGGCGCTACGATGGTGGGGCGGCGCTGCCTTATGGAAAATGGCCGGCCTACTACCCCGACAGTGTAGGTAGCGTTGTGGACTTTGGTGTGGGGTCGCCCGCCGGGCTGGTGATGGGTACCGGGGCTCGATTTCCTGCTAAATACCAGCGGGCATTGTTCTCGTGCGATTGGGCTTGGGGAAAGATCTACGCCGTCCACTTGCGACCGCTGGGGGCCAGTTATACGGCGACGTACGAGACTTTTCTCGAAGGGACTTCACTACCCATCACCGATATGGTAGTGCATCCAGACGGAGATATGTACTTTATTTGTGGTGGACGTAAAGCAGCATCGGGATTGTTTCGTGTGAGTTATGTTGGTGACGAGTCAGTCGATCGTGTCGGGCCAGTGGTAGACGAGAAAGCCTCCGACGCTCGCCGTATCCGTCGAAAACTAGAACGATTTCACGGCAGGCAAGATGCACAGGCGATCACTGAAGCCTGGCCGTACTTAGGGCATCCGGATCGCGCTCTGC
>JAKVBZ010000379.1 GCA_022448645.1 Pirellulaceae bacterium | reverse complement strand
GATGTCTCTCAGGGTGCTCAGCTGATTGCCGAGGGTCGCGACGGTTTTGAAGCTGTGATGACTTCGATTCTCGACGATCGTTATGGCGCCGGTGGTACCTTTGATACTTCCAATGATTCTGATACCAGCCAGCCGTCAGCGGGCGACTGGGCCGGAGTGTTTGTCGGCCACACGAGCGATGCGAGCATCGACTATGGCTTTATCGCATTCGCTGGTGGTGTGACCAAGGTCGAAGGAAGCTTTACGGCCTTCAATGCTCTTGAGATTCATCAAGCGACCGCGCGTGTTACGCATACAACTTTCACGAACAACGCTAACGGACGCGGTGGACAGGCTCCTGACGATCGATTTGGTCGTGGATTCAATGCCCCTGGTACGATTTTCGTTCGTGGTGCTCAGCCAATTCTCGTTGATAATGTCATTCGCGACGGTGAAGGTCCCGCGATCAACATCAATCCTGCTGCTCTCAACAGCGACCTGATCGTCGATTACGGTCGTTCGACAGGTAATGTTGATCTGATTACAGGCCATGGCGATAACCAAGGTCCGCTCATTCGCGAAAACCGGCTCGGTGACAATGCAGTCAACGGTATGGTTGTTCGTGGTGAAATTCTGAATACCCAGAGTGTTTGGGATGACACCGATATTGTCCATGTCGTCTACGAAGAAATTATTGTTCCCGATTTCCACACGAGCGGTGGCTTGCGTTTGGAAAGTAATGCCAATGCCAGCCTCGTCGCCAAATTCAATGGTGAGAATGCAGGGCTCACGGCAACGGGAGAACCTCTGGATAATGCAGTTCGGATTGGCGGTGCCATTCAATTAGTGGGTCAGCCCGGATTTGAAGTGGTGCTCACTTCGCTTCGCGACGATTCCATTGGTGCTGGATTCGATCCACAGGGTCGAGTTCAAAATGATACAGACGGTAATGGAGATGGATTTGATCCAGGTTCCAGTTTGCCCACGCGTTCCGAATCCAATAACGGAACGCTGATTGATAATGATGTCTATCGTGATACGCCCGGCTTCTTTGAAGCCATCCCCTCTGTCGGCGGCGGATTGAGTGTGTCGGGCGTTACGGTCCAGACTCAGACCGGTATTCTTCAGCAGCAGAACTATATTGCTCAGTTTGCGAACTACGTGGATATCGGACGCAATGGTGGTGCGATCAATCTGGCGGCGACGAACATTACGCTGCAACCGACTTTGGTTGCGGATGATGTTGTAGCAAGCACGGGTTTCTTTAACGTGGGTCCCGATGACGATCCGCAAGTCATTAACTGGCGCGTTGAGACGAGTTTTGAAGATGGAAACCCAACAGTCTTCAATACCGTTTCCTTTGAGAGCGATAAAGCCCTGGGTAGTCTGCGACTGGTCAACTACTTTGACCCGACGATTTTCGGAGCCGGTGGCGACATTCTCTTTACCCGTGGCACACCAGGAGAAGATGACTTCCGTGCCTTCGTGATTGACGACGCTCAACGCATCGGCTTTGGCCACGGTGGTATCGTCAACAATAATCCGGGTGGCAACACGAACTTTGTCGGCTGGGCATCCGATGTTGGCGCGGATTTGAGTGCTGCCATTCTTGGTACCGGAGCCGCCTATTCCAGAAATGGAAATATTGACACTTCGTCGCTGCCTCAGGAAATCGATCCCGATTTGGGAACCGTGTATGGACCTGAAGATGTCGCGACGGCGTTTGCGTGGGATGTCCAGTCCAGCGCATTGACTGCTTCTGCGACTACGCTGTTGCAACTGCTGCCGCGTAATCCATCATCTCTGGCCGGTGATTGGCGAGGG
>JAKVBZ010000378.1 GCA_022448645.1 Pirellulaceae bacterium | reverse complement strand
ACATCGCAATCTACTTGGGAGCAGTCGAAAAAACCTATGTAATCGAATTCCTCCGAACCGGTGATCTGGAGGCGTTAAAAGTTGCGCAACTGGATGTGCTTCAGGCCAGTATTGGCGCGGAGCAGTTCGAGCATGCGCGCGATATTTTGACCGGAATTGAGAACCTGAACAATTCAGAGTTGCCCGGCTTTCGCTCCCGTTGGCATCAAACTCTGGGTGATTCAGACGATGCGTACGACTTTCGTAAACAGAACCATGGCGCTGGAACCCGAATTCTCGTCGAATACGGAGTTTGCTGGCCCTAAACTGGAGACGGCCCCAAGGGGTGTTGGTTGTCAGGAGAAATAGACGATGACAGTCTTGGCTCGGAAGATATACGTTAGAGAACGTAATGACGAGCCCGATGCCGAAGCCACCCCCTGCCTGCAGTGATATGCTAAGATGGACTTGTACAGATCTAAAAAGGCGAGCGGTCATACCGAGTATTGCCAAAGTCGCGCCCGTCTCACCAACGCCGGGAAATGAGCCTGCTATTTGAGGGCCAGACGCTCCAAACTGGCCGACTTTTGCGTCGCCGCAATGGCAGGCTTTTAAACTGCCGTTCACAGACATCATGCAATTTTCGCATGTTCGGCACATCCACGAGAGGATCGGCGATGCCTAAGGGGTGTCAATGCGCGATCAACGCTGCCATGGACGCCGTTGGGTACGTGCAGCAGCAGACCTTCGCTGGTCGGATATGAGCTTTCAGCGGCCAACAAAATTGCTCGAAGATCTGTCACGGGTCGCGCCCGTGGCAGATTGTCATGGCATCGTTCCCGGAGAACCTGAGCTACTGAGCAAAATGGTCAACCCGGCACGTTTCGCGAACACGGCTCACGAGATCAACCCGGAAACGTTGACGCTTTTTTCTTCCGGAAAAAGCGGATGGACCCATGTCTTTTCTACAAACCAGTAGGAGTACACATGAAGACCACCATACATGACAACCGGCACATTTCGTTCCCGTTTGAGCTGAAAGAGGCGTTTCGGGAAGCGTTTCCAAACGCGAAATGGTGTCTGGTAGGTCGGGAATTGAAAGTAGTCAAGGGGGCTGAACAGCGCCTCTTGGATTGGGTGAAAGAGATTGAACCCTCCAGCCTCCTTCAGGAAATGCTGGATCAGGAAACCGCCAGATTGTCGGAGGCAGAGCTCCTGCAACTTCAGACCCAACTATCCAAATTGAAATTTGACATCACTGTTGAGGAAAACGCTACTGAGCGTGCTGCAGATGCAGAAACGCGAGCAAAGCAGCTGAAAGAAGAGTTGACCGGGCTCGAACAACAGCTTCGCACACGGAAAGATGCAAGATGCCAGGCCGAAGTAGAGTAAGCCAAGGCCCGCCCGGCTTGGGGCTGGCAGATGAGTGGACCCCTCATCACACGTGGGACAATTCTTGCCGGGATCCCTGTGACCGATTGGAACCCACAAGACGTGTGGCCTTTTCTGGCACAACATCGGAGACATAGGGATCCGGCTTCGAAGGACGAATAGATTTTTTGTCGGCGGATGTGCTGCTGCGATTAAAGCCAGCGGTTACATGTGGCAATAGCACAGGGCAGTGTGTGCGAAAGTTATAAAATCACATGTGACACCAAGGTTTCCAAACATGAACAATACAAATCGAACCATCAAATTGGGGGGGGTAACCAGACAAATGGGTAAGTGCGAAGCAGAATTCGGGATGAATTTCAATGCCAACTATACAGACGAACTTCGTCGTGAACTCCTTGAAATGTCGGCCACCGAGTTGGCTGACCTGTTC
>JAKVBZ010000377.1 GCA_022448645.1 Pirellulaceae bacterium | reverse complement strand
AGACAGTTCATAGGAAGCATCAAAGACCCACGGTCCAACTGATTGGTAGCGATTCCAATCGGATCGCCGCCTGCACCATCGCGTCACTTCGCTGTCATCCGAGGAGTAAGCTTCTCTACTCGATTACGATCCATCAGCTCGTCCATCCCAACAAGCCGTACCGTGGGAAATAGCCACGACAGATACAACAACACACCGGCAAACAATAATGCGGCAAACGGAATCATAAACAATCCCGCCAAGTCGTGGCTCATTCTTCGGACAAACGCTTCGTTGTCCAGGTATTGAAACGCCAGACCCGTGATCACAATTCTTGTCATATTGGCGAACAAGGCAACGGGAACCACACTTGCCAGCAACAAGAATGCTCCCAGCGTTCACGCCGAGTCAAAATCAAATAAGCGAATGCCAAGGCTACCGCTCCCAAAAACATGCGTAGGCCCGAGCACGACTGCTCCACTTGTAATTCATGGTTCCCCAGCAGAATCGTCGTGCCTTCTGCCAGCGCCGGCTGTCCCAAACATTGCAAACAAAAACTGCTCATCGACGTTGCCATATATTTCAATGGAACACTCATCAACCGCTCGACCTGAAACGGCAACGGCACCATAAAAAACAAGAACAGGATTGTCGGGAGCGCCCAACGCAGGTAGGTCCCCCCCAAAACAACAACGTCATTCCGACAACCCATACGATCAAGGAATAGCCGTCAAATGATTCCAATGAGTACCGGAGTCCGACATACCGAATGCCTAGACTGAGTAACAAAATGCCGACCCCTAAGATAGGTGCGGGAGCCATCATCACAGGTTTTCGGTCCCGGCGAATTCATAGAAACCCAATGGCCAAGGGGACGACGAGAAAACCGTGTGAATAGTCCGCGTGGTCGCTCCAAATGATACAAAGCCGACGAACTGTCGGCCAATAGGCCCAGGCAAAAACCACGGCTAGCCAACCAAGAGTGACACGGTTCAACCACTTCCGTACCAGCACGCGTTGGCGTAACTGATTCTGCGGGTTGTGCAGCCCGTCTGAAAAGTTATTCACAATGCGACGCCCGGAAGTTGCAGGACGTTTCATAGCAGCAGACAAAGGGTCGATTCGAGCCGTTGATGATCGCGGAAAGCTAACGCAACTGGCAATGATCTCGTCCAATTCGTTGCCCCGAAACGCAGGTATTTACGGACAACATATTTCTTGACTTGGTATCCGAATGTGTGATACTTCACGGTTGTGCGCAGCATTAGCGACGGCAAGTGGTCCCACAACCTTCACTTCCCCTGCTTAAAGTACACGATGAGATGCCGATCCTGAGTGCTGAAACATCGGTTTACCCCGAGAACCTGCTTACCGAAATTGCGCCGTTAAAAACGGACGAGGTTCGAAGGTGGTACGGTGTCTACACCATGGCACGGCAGGAAAAAGCCTTGGCTCGCCAATTGGTGAGTATGGAAGTCCCGTTCTATCTGCCCTTGGTACCAAAGAATAATCTGATTCGCGGACGCAAGGTGCAATCCCAGATCCCGCTCTTTGGTGGTTACATCTTTGTCTACGGTTCCGAAGAAGAACGCATCAAAAGCTTAACAACGAACCGCATTTCCACCGTTCTCAATGTGGAAAATCAGAAACAACTGACCCACGACCTGCAGCAAGTGTCCACTCTGATTGAAGTCGGTGCACCACTGACACTTGAACGGCGACTGACAGTCGGGGACCCCGTCTGCATCAAAGCCGGACCGATGCAAGGTCTCGAAGGCGAAATCGTTCGGCGGCGAGGTCAGACGAAATTGCTTGTCAGCGTGA
>JAKVBZ010000376.1 GCA_022448645.1 Pirellulaceae bacterium | reverse complement strand
CTGCGGATGCGACGCATTGAATCTCCAGTAACTGCTAGTTCATCACGCGCTGTCAATAACCGCAGTTCTGTAAGGTCGAGGTTGATTTGTTGCTCAATGGGAAGGCCAATGGATAACTTGAGTGCGTCCAGTGCCCTTTCTAGCCCGTTGCACGCGGAGATGAGATTGCTTTGTCCGTTCAATACCTGTTGTTCAATTTGGTCGACGTCCGTCCGCGAGGAAGAGCCGAGGGTTCGATACTCGGCTTCACGTTGATTGAAGTTGCGGATCAGGTTGAAGTAGTTTTGTGTTTGGATTTCGATGCGGCGGAATTGCTGGACCAGGCTGTAATAGGTCTGAGTCTGTGAGGCAAACATGTTCTTGCGATACCGCGTGAAACTGCGCGCGGTATAGACAATGTTCCGTTCGGCCTGAGTGAGGCTTTCCAACTGAACGTCACGTTGCAGCAAGCTTTGGGAGAAGTCAAATAGGAGGCTTGAACTCACATCGGCGGATAATCCTTGTGTGCCGTTGAAAGTGATCAGTACCTGATTGGCGAAACGCGCTGCCAGATCAGCACCGGTGACGAGCATTTTGTCCACGCCAAGCTGTGACGGGATCGTCATGCCGCTGTTTGTATCGCCTGAGCTACGGCTGTGACTGAAATTTGCTGAGGATCGATTTCCCCCTGCACTGAGTTTCAGTTGTTGTTGAAATCGTTGTTGATCTAACGCGAGGGCGCCAAGATAGAGACTTTCTTTTTGAGATTGGTATTCGCGCTGGTTGAGTCGCGTCAGGTCGATGATGTCTTCTAGCGTGAGTCGGGGTGACTGATTTAGTTGATCGTCTGTCGGAGCTCGACCAAAGGTCTGTTCGTACTGGGTTCGAATACTATCGAATTCCAGAATGCGGCGCAGGCAACTCGGTGGTAGTGCATTCCAGTAGGATGAGGGAATCTCCAGGCGACGAATTGTCGTGGTCGTTTGGGAGACGCGATTTGATTTTGCTGCGGATTCTGGAGGTGGGGGGACGAGTTGGGGCTGCGCGCTGTCAGGGTTTGATGCCTGGGCGACGGAGGGCGTATCGAGCGAGCCTTGGACTGCCTGGTGGGAGGCTGCTGTCTCGGCGGACGCGATGAAGCTGACAGTCTTGGCGCGTGACGGTGGCGCGTAGCTTTGTGTAACGGCTGGCAGACGACGCAGGTTATGGGTTGCCTTTGGAAGTGCGGGAAACTCAAAGGGTTCGGATTCTGTTGACTTGAACCGGTCAGGGTCTCGCTCTGGCAGATCGGGTAGCGCGTAACTGTAAAGCTGCGGTGACGGATTCGGCAGACTTGGATCTTCGAGCGAGCTTTCGTCGTATAGTCGTGAAGCGGATTTCGGATAGATCGAATAGTCGCTCGGTGCGGTCCACGGAGTTTGATTGGTCTTTTCGTTCAGAATCGTCTTTGCATCCGTGTCCGCGCGCCGGCGATAGTGATTGCGCGTACATCCAGACAGAAAATACATGGCGAAGATCAGGCATAGCAGCACGAAGCGAGTAGCCATAGCCATGACGTATCCGAAAAACTGGTGACTTGTGAGCGCTTATCCATAATCATCATCGGCCTCTCAAATAACGCTGGCGAGGGTTATTGGTTTGATGACGGTCTGGTAGTAGTGGCAAACTTTGCCGTTTGTAGCGGTAGCACACTGCACCGGTGCTTGTGGAGAGTCGCCGACACCTGTTGCAGGGAGCAGACACTCTCTGGCAGAGTCCAGTCTCCGGCTTTTTAGCCGGAGACTGGGCGTTGTGGCCCACGCATTGATGCGAAGCCGAGCACTGTCAT
>JAKVBZ010000375.1 GCA_022448645.1 Pirellulaceae bacterium | reverse complement strand
GGTGGTCCGATGACCGACACGGACGTCATTTCCATTGACGTTCAGCCGGTCACCTTCGCCGATTCTCCGACGTGGACTACCTTCCCGGGTGCGTTGGATACGTCCTTCAGCGACGACGGAATACAGATATTATCATTCACCGAATCAACCCCTTCGAGCGTTGACTATTTGAGCCATTTGTATCCAGCACATGATGGCAAGATTATTGGCGTCGGATTAATCGATGAACAAATTGGACTCGTAGGTTTCAATGCCGACATGTCACTCGACGCAACGTTTGGAACCAACGGAATCGTTCAAACAGGGATGTCCTATGGGATTGAAACGGCTCTTATCGGCAAACTCGGAAATCCTCAAGGCGCGGTCCAGGACAATCAAGGGCGTATTTTAGTGGCGGGAGTCAAACCTGACCCAGGTAATCCGACGCATCCGGACCTAGTTGACGGTGTCGTTGCCCGTTATACGCTCAACGGCACACTTGACACTACGTTTGGGATTAATGGATACACCGGTCACGAGATCCCCTCTTTGTTCATCGGTGGAAATACCACCATGCATAAACAAGGTATTCCAGGAATCACGTTGCAGCCTAATGGCGGCATCCTCATATCCAGCAGTGGAGCGTTTTCTCAGTTCGAACATGGATTTATCTTAAGTCGTTTCGACTCGAACGGAGTTTTTGATTGGACTACGCAAATCGATGACGGAGTGACTAGCGGATTCAATACCCATGAGATGCCCGGCACCAACGGGATCATTAGCCAAAACGATGGAAGTATTCTTGTTGCTGGTACAAAGGAGCTTAATCATCACGGAGGTCCTCCCGGTAATCGAGACGAATGGTACGTTGCTCGAGTAAACAGCAACGGTGAAAAAGAAGCAGACTTTGCTTTCGAACTTGGACGTGAATTGGTCCGTTCAGCGATTCCACTACCGGATGGTAAAGTGCTCCTTGTTGGACGAGTGACTGACAATGGTGAAAAGGCACAGATCTCGCGCCACCTACCGGATGGAAACTTGGATCCCACCTTTGGCAGTGGTGGCTGGCTTGATCTCAATTTCGACGAAGGCGTAGATGATTCGTTCCGGATTACACTTCAGCCTGATGGCAAACTGGTCGTCGTAGGCGCAACCAGTAACGGGGTCGGTGGCAAGAATGTTCATATCGCAAGGTGGACGTACGATGGGCAACCGGATCCTTCCTTCGACGTTGATGGAAAGCTCCTTATCCCCTTCGATAATGCCGCTGATAACGTCGCGTACACCAGCCTCATCCTGCCAAACGGGAAAATACTACTCGCCGGACGATCTGGTGACGACATTGCATTAGTGAGGCTGTTAGGAGACAGTAAGCTAGACAGCTTCGCCGCCAACCAACCACCTGTGAACAGTGTTCCCGGTTCGCAGACGGCGACCGAGAACGTCCCTCTTGCGTTCACGGCTTACCGCAGCAACCAGATCAGCACGAGCGATGCGGATGCGGGATTGAATCCCGTGGAGGTCACACTCACCGCTGCTCACGGTGCGATCACGCTGGTCGATCCGGACCCCAGCGGCGGCCTGACGTACAGTGTGGGTGACGGCACCGAAGATGCGACGATGACGTTCACCGGGAAGCTGACAGACATCAACAAAGCGTTGTCGTGGCTGGCGTTCGTGCCGGAGACAGACTACGTCGGAACAGAAGCATCGCTGACGATCAGCACCAACGACCAGGGTTACTTCGGTACCGGTGGTCCGATGACCGACACGGACGTCATTTCCATTGACGTTCAGCCGGTCACCTTCGCCGATTCTCCGACGTGGAC
>JAKVBZ010000374.1 GCA_022448645.1 Pirellulaceae bacterium | reverse complement strand
TATGGTTCTGTGGTTTCCGGAAACATGATTGAAGAGTGCAAGCAGACAGCAATCATTCTGGATCGTGATTGCTATGGTGTGACGATTTCCGCCAATGTGATCGCCCATGACGGTGCCGGTATTGACCTGCGCGACGCACACGGGTGCGCAATTAGCGCGAATACGTTTACGATCATCGGCGTTGATGCTTTGCGGATCGGTCCTCAAAGCGGGCGTATTACCGTCACAGGAAATACGCTCTGCGATAGTTATATCGGTGACGGCAAACGTCGTCGCGGGACCGACGATTTACGGGCGGCGGGACTTGTACTCGAAGGTACTCGTTCCGTTACGGTCGCCGGCAATCTTTTTTCCAGTCTGTTGCCGAAGGCAGTGGAATTACGAGGGGCTGAATCCAAGCAAATACTCTTTGGAGACAACTTGCTCGTGGATTCTCCCAGCGACCACGAACGGTTGCAGCAATCGGTAAAAGGAAGCGTGCTGATCGCGCCGTAGGACTGGGAGGGAGAGGATGCCTCTGAGGGCTTGCGGTTGCCAGGGACGGACTGACAGCCAGGAGGCCGCTTGGGACTATAGAAACGCCGGTTAAGTCCGTCTCATAAGAGTATTGAGGTTTTGGCAGCAGGAGCAATGAATGGGCGCTACAGGGCTCGAACCTGTGACCTCCGCCTTGTAAGGGCGGCGCTCTAGCCAACTGAGCTAAGCGCCCCGATGAAGCCACTCCACCTGGCAACCGTCCAAAGTAGGCAGGTGGAATAGCTTTCTGCGAGATTCTTAGCCCGCACAATACTGCCTTGGGCACTTTCTCGCAAGGCAACAGGCGACGGTTTGCTGCGAGCAGGACTCCGGCTTCGCGATCGTCGCACGGGCATCACGGGCATTTGGTCTGCAATGCTGCACCCAGACGTTGCTTGATCAATGGCTGGTTTCTACCGGGTCGACCGAGTCCTGAAGCTTGAGGTTGTTCTGTTGGAGGAGAGAAGTGAGCCACGGCAACTTGGAATCATTACTTGCGAGGTGCAGCTGTCGGGCCCGCTCGCTCCGTAATACACGTTCCTGCACGGACCATTTGGATCGTGTCGCACTGATGCGCCGGTGTTTTTCATTGGGCGAAATCTGTGGGTCGATTCTTCGCATCCGTGCGCACTTTCAATAGCTGGCTTACCAGTGTCGGCTTATCATACACAGTTTCGGACACTACAGTACACGACTTGCATCGGCGCCGGGCGGTGTGTCATGCTCGGCCTGCAGGTTGGTCAGGCTGGGATGATCGCCTGTTCCGTTGGTTCGTGCGACGAGAACTGTGCTGCTGGGCAGGTTGGCGACTCGATTGACAGGGGGGGGCATTATGGGTGTTGTGGTTCATCAAGCTGAGGTGCTTTATCGTTCGCCAGAAGTGGGCCTCAGATACCTGCCTGAGGGCCCCGCAGTCTGTGGGCCTAATCGAATGAGCTGGGTTGCGATCCAGCATGGTTCCGATGCCCGCGTTGGATCGTTGAACATTCTTGATACGAGATCCTTGAATAATACGACGGTGGATCTTCCTGGACGTCCTGGGTTTGCTTTTCCAACACGGTCGTCCATGACCTGGTTGATTGGGTTAGAAAGACAGCTTGGTTTATACGATCTCCAATCAGAGTCATGGGAAGTGCTCGTTGATGGGATTGACGATGATGTCGAAGATACCATTGTCAACGACGGTGTCGTCTTCAGTGAAGGTGTGTTGTTTGGTACCAAGCATCTGGAATTCAATGACAAGCGGGCGGGCTTGTATCTTTGGCGGTATAGTGATCAACGCCTGATACGTTTACGTGATGATCAGATCTGTTCCAATGGAAAGGTGGT
>JAKVBZ010000373.1 GCA_022448645.1 Pirellulaceae bacterium | reverse complement strand
TACGCCATGTATGTCGCCAAGTTGAAGATGCAAGATGGTGCAGTTGTTGGGTTGGATGACCCCATCTTGGTCTCCCCTCCGGGCAGCGCCAACACCTGTGGCTGGTTCCATCCTCATGACCCTGGCCGCATTCTCTTTGGCTGCACTTTGGTGCCACCCAGCGGCACCGATGTTCCCGGCTACCAGCGTGAACAATCGAAGTACCGCTGGGCGTTTCCCGAAGAAATGACGATCGTTCAGACCGTGGTACCACAGATGATCGGTAAATCTGGTGCCTGGGTACTGCGCAGAAGGGTCGTGGAGTCCTGACGGCAAGACCATTTTGTACGCCCGTGTTCAGCCCGAGACGCAGGATGCGGATTTGTACGTGCACGATATGGCTTCGGGTAAAAAGACAAAAATCGTTGCCGCACCGGGCTACGACGGGGGGCCTTTCTTTTCGCCAGATGGTCAATTCATCTGCTACCGCTCCGATCGAGAGGGCAACAACTTGCTCCAAATTCAGGTGTCAAAGTTGCAAATGGACGAAGGCGTCCCATCAGGCATCCAGGCGGAATTCGCCCTGACTGCAGATCGCCATGTGAACTGGGCCCCGTTCTTTCATCCTTCGGGAGACTGGCTGGTCTACGCCACCAGCCGCGTGTCGCATCGCAACTATGAGGTTTTTGCGCTTCCTCTTACTGGAGACCTGTCAGTCAAGAAAAAACCGGTCCGAATCACTAATGCAAACGGCTTTGACGGCCTTCCGGTGTTCAATCCCGAAGGGTCCATGATGATGTGGACGGCCCAACGTGGCCAGGACCGTAACCGTGAGGGAAGGCCTTCCAGCCAACTTTGGCTGGCGAAAACAACAGGGATGACCATTCCTGAGCTATCCAAACCGGCACAGTGATACATTCGTATTCCATTCCGTAATTGAAAAGAAAAAGAGGTCCCGAATCAAATCCGGGACCTCTTCTTACAAGTGGAATGAACCTGAGATGCTGAGTTCAATTACTCGCAGACATTGCCGAAGTTTGAAAGCACTTCGATGATGTCGCCGAACTCAATGTCCCCAGAACTGTTGACGTCGGATCGGCACGTGCCGAGCAACGAGAACAGCGTTTGCAGGTCGGCATCGTTGATTTCTCCGTCGTTGTTCAAGTCAGCTGAGGACTCGACGATTTCGAGAACTGGCGTTGGTTCGCCACAGATGTTTGAGTTGTCAAGGCCAATTCGGTACTCCGGGAAGTATGGCGTATCGATGGCATAATCGGCTTCTGTTTCCAGCATGGAATCCTCAGGATCGGTTGGATTGGGGAAGTCAAGGTCGTTGTTTCCAACAAATCCACATCCAGAGAACATCACCTTGGGCTGTCCGCCTGCGGCTGATGCGTGGTCCACCCACGCAACGCCACCATAAAGATTGGTAATCGTGTAGTTCTTAATGAAGCAAGAATTCAGGAAGCGGAATTCATCAGATGCAAGGGATCCTTCGGCATCCCAATAGAACGTTCCGCGGCCGGATTCGTTGTCCGCGAAGATACAATCGGTAAACGTTCCTTTGCCTCCGGCGGCGTGAATGGTGCCGTCGGCAGCCCGTGAATCATTCTCGGTGACTTCACAGAAAGACCAGGTCGAATCAGCATTTTCTTGGTAGACGATTCCAAATTGCGCTGAGTCATTTCCATAGATATCGACGTCGTGGAAAGTTGGACGAGTGGTCGAATCGCCAAAGATGCCGACGACACACACTGGCAATCCTCCAGCTTGATCGTGAGCATTTCCTGTGGCGTACAGCGTCGTAAGGTCGCAATCGACAAACGCAGTTTGGTTGTCAGTGCCACTAACCATGATACCGCCGCCAGATCC
>JAKVBZ010000372.1 GCA_022448645.1 Pirellulaceae bacterium | reverse complement strand
ATCTGAGCTATGTCATTCAAAACGAAGTCCTGCGGGTAACCAGCATGGACGCACACAACATGAATGTCTACAGCCAGGTGTACAACGTCGCAGATCTAGTTATTCCGATTCCCAACTTTGTCCCCAGCTACAACATGGGCCTCGCCGGTGCGATTCGAGAAAGCTACCGCGCGTTGGGGTATGGACAGAACATGCCCTCATCCGGAAGCACTCCCTTGATGATGGCCGGCAACGAAAACGGATCGGTTCCCAAGAGCTCTGCCATGGCCCAACTCGGCGCTGCCGGTGCCTTGCGAAGTCTCGGCGCACGCTCAGAACAGGAAAGTGAATTCGGGCCGGGAGCACCTGGTGGTGCAGCTGCGGCAGACTTCGATTCGCTGATCGAGCTGATTACTTCGACAATTTCGCCCGACAGCTGGGACGAAGTCGGCGGCAATGGTGCGATCAAGGAATTCGGAACGAACCTGAGTCTGGTTATCAGCCAAACCCAGGAGATCCACGATCAGATCGCAGATCTCCTTGATCAGCTGCGACGACTCCAGGATCTGCAAGTGACAATCGAAATGCGGTTCATCACGTTGTCGGACAACTTCTTTGAACGCATCGGTGTCGATTTCGACTTTGACATCGACGACAACACAAACATGACGCCTACAGACCTTACACGCCCGGGAATCGATGACGCGGGACCGAGCATGGTGGTCGGCCTGGCTCCTGATGGACAGCCAACGTCTGATCTGGACCTGTCATTCACTCAGGATTTCTTCCAAAGTTCGATCCCTCAGTTCGGTGGTTTTGACGTCGGTACTGCTGCCAACTTCGGTTTCGCGATCCTCAGCGACATTGAGGCCTACTTCGTGATCCAAGCGGCACATGGTGACAACCGTACGAATGTGCTCGAAGCTCCTAAAGTCACTCTCTTCAATGGCCAGCTGGCAACTGTCATGGATGTCCAGCAACGTCCATTCGTAACAGGCCTAATCCCGGTGGTAGGTGATTTTGCAGCCGCCCACCAACCTGTTGTGACCGTATTGAACGAAGGTACTTCACTGAGCGTACAAGCGGTTGTTTCTTCAGACCGTCGCTTTGTGCGACTCACGCTGGTACCCCTGTTCAGCAGCATTGGCAACGTCGAAGAGTTTACTTTTGAAGGTAAAGAGACCTCAGATACAAGCTCTATCGCCGATGAAATCCTGGATGACGCAGGTAACACCGATCGGGCTGCCGCGACCAACAATATCGTCTCTCGCGAAGGTTCAACGCTGCAACTGCCGGTGTTCGGTTTCACCACAGTTTCAACCACCGTAGCGGTACCCGATGGCGGCACCGTTCTTATGGGTGGAATCAAGCGACTGCGGGAAGGCCGTAATGAGCGTGGTCTGCCAATCCTCCACAACATTCCCTACATCAACCGTTTGTTCAAGAATGTTGGTATCGGTCGTGAAACGCAGAGCTTGATGATGATGGTCACACCGAGAATCATCATTCAAGAGGAAGAAGAGCTGTTGCAAACCGGCTACGACAGTTCCGAAGACTAGGCCCAACAGATTTGTGTCGGGCTTGCCAGGCAGCGGGCCTGGCACCCCAAGGGCCACTAACAGACTTCTCCGCCGCGGACATTCTGTCCGCGGTTTTTTTTTGCGCCAAATCCGTGATACGCACCAAGATCAGACGTTGAGTGTGGTCAACAACCGGGGGATCGGCTTGTCAGAACGCTACCATGGCGATTATTATTCGTCACAACCGGTGTGGTGAAAACGGTAATGTCACCTCGGCGGGTCGGAATCCGGAGGGTATCCGAATTGGCTAGGAGTCTGATTCGAAATCAGATGCCCCTTATGGGGTTGAGGGTTCGAGT
>JAKVBZ010000371.1 GCA_022448645.1 Pirellulaceae bacterium | reverse complement strand
CTGCATGATGTCAACGTCATCAATCTCAACGAAATCGCCAACGCCTTGAAACCCGTCTTCCTGCCTGGTGAAAACCTGGAAGTCAAGATCGTCAAAGCCGGTGAAAGTGCATCTCAAGGAGTTGGCTACCTTGATGATGGAACGATGGTTGTCGTCGAAGGCGGACACGACGCGATCAATCAAACGCTGCCCGTGACTGTCACCAGCGTATTACAGAAAAGTGCCGGGCGAATGATCTTTAGCAAACACGACCCTAGCTCGAACGCTGAATAGCAGATTCCTTGAGCGCATCAATGCGACGTTGTGCCATGTCACAATAGTCCGGCATGCAGTCAATTCCCAGGTAGTGTCGCTCTAAACGCCGAGCCACCAAGGCAACGGTACCACTACCCAGGAACGGGTCCAGTACTAATCCGCCAGGCGGGCAGCTGGCTTTCAAGCAGGTTTCCACCAGGGATTCCGGGAAAACCGCAAAATGGGCTTCACGAACCTTCGACAACGAGATGCTCCAAACAGTACGCTTGTTGCGACCTTGTGGATGAAACGCCTGGTCCCAACGACCATCGTGCAAGTTCGAATCGCCGCGGTTCTTACCCTTTTCAGGTGTACTGCCACGCTGAAAAAAATGACCTCGGCCACCACGCATGCGGCTTTCCTTGCTAAAAGTTACGTGAGGTTCTCGAATCGCATCAGCATCGTAATAGTATTTTTGTTGTTGCGTCATGAAGAAAACATATTCATGATCGGTGGTCGGTCTTGTCTTGACCGAAGAGGGCATCGCGTTGGGCTTATGCCAGATGACATCACTGCGCAAAATCCATTCGTGTTCCTGCAGCGCCAGTGCTACACGCCAGGGCAACCCCAACTGGCAACCGTTAATATACTTGTCCCCCAGGACCATCCATAGCGAGCCGGTCGGTTTTAAGACACGACGACATTCGGAAAAAACAGCAACCAGTCGATCCACGTAGGTGTCTACGCTAGCCTCCTGACCAATCTGCTGCGGCGACTGGTAATCCCGTTGCCGATAGTAGGGAGGGCTGGTAACAATCGTATCTACCAGATCATCGGGAAGCTGTTGAAGTTGCTCATATGCATCCCCGCAAAGGATTTGATCTTGCCACAGGTCAACGTTCATAGAGCCAGCACTGCTTTGCTTTCGAGCTGACTTTGGCCCTGGCCGCTTACCCATCGTTGCTCACTTTCCTGTTTCGATTACATCATCTCGACAACACCAATTCCCAGCAACTGTAAGCCCTGGGCAATCGTGCGACTAGTTAAATCACAGAGCAATAAACGACTCTGCTGCAAGCCTTCCGTATCTGCTTTCAGAACCGGGCAGGCTTCGAAGAACGAAGAAAAACGCTTAGCCAATTCAAACAGGTAATTCGTCAACAAGTTTGGCCGATAATCTTCGAGTACCTGCTCGAGAACTTCACCAAATTGAACGATCGCCAATGCCAGTGCCCGTTCCGCCGGATGCTCCAAGCTAATGTCCGCGAAAGAAGCTCGTAAGCCTTCGACATCCACTTCGCCGCGGCGCAGGATACTCTTCACACGTGCATAGCTGTATTGAATATAGGTTGCCGTATTTCCTTCCAACCCCATCATCTTGTCGTAACTAAACACGTAATCGCTCGTCCGATTATGCGAGAGATCAGCGTACTTAATGGCGCCATGGCCAACAGTTGCGGCCACTTCCTGACGCTGTTCAGGAGATAGCTCCGAGCCATTGGGTTTGGCATCGTCATTGGCTGTCACCACGTCCAGGGCCTTGCGAATGGCCTCATCCAACAGCCCCTCTAATCCAACTGCCTCACCAGAACGGGTTTTGAAGGGGCGACCATCTTCTCCCAGTAC
>JAKVBZ010000370.1 GCA_022448645.1 Pirellulaceae bacterium | reverse complement strand
CACGCGCCTCCATCACCTCTCGATAGATATCGCCAGCACCGGAAACAGGCGCGTTGGGGAAAGGTCGATAACAATGAGTGAGGATGTCACCCTCTCGTAAACGGTTGAGGACTTCTTCGCGACTGGGAGGCGGGAAGTCGAGATGAGCCATGACGGGCACACCCGCTTCTGTGGCAACCTCCAATGCCATGTCTAAGGGTGCCACTCCACTGGCACCGCCAGCAACATGACCGACACGTGCCTTGATGCCAACGATCAACTGGCTGTGGGCTTGAGCTGCCTCCAGGCAATCACGCTGACTCAATAATCTCAGGTCGCTGCACTCACCAACCATTACATTCTGACTGAAGGCATAAATGCCAGGAAATGCGATGTTGAGGAAAGCGAGGATCCGAGGTCGTGCCGGTTCGATGACGTGTTGATGAAATCCGCGGACGTTTCCCGCACCTGCCGTCCCTGCATCCACCAGAGTCGTGCAACCTGATTGTTGAGCGATCTTGTTGGGATCAACTCCGATCGATGTGCCACCCCAATAAATATGCGTGTGTAGGTCGATTAAACCGGGTGTCACCAAGCAATCAGTGACATCCATCATCTGCTTGGTAGGACTGTCGGCCGAAACATCAATGGCTGCAACCTTACCGTCCTGAAAGGCGATATTCGTACAGCGGTCCAATTCCTGAGACGGGTCGACGACCCGACCGTTCGAGAGAAGGAGATCATACATATTTGTCATGTCCGATCAGTTCGGTGGGTGATGGCTTCACCGGTGTTCGTTTAACAATTTCCATCACGAATTACCTCAAGTTTCGAAGCAATCATTTCGTGAACGGAGGCATTCCTATTTACAAAACTAAGCGATCTGGTTTAGCTTTGGAATCGTTGAAAGGAATTCGTTTTCAGAGTCGAACGAGCCTCTCTGGGGCTATAACTTCCGAAGGAGTTTGGAAATGCAACCTCATCGTGGTGCTCTAGTGCTGGTTTTGGGAATTCTTGGAATCTTGGTTTGTGCGCTTTGTGCTCCCTTTGCGTGGATCATGGGCAAGAAGGATCTGCAACTGATGGATGCAGGGCAAATGGATGCGGAAGGTCGAGGTTTGACTCAGGCTGGAATGTACCTCGGGATCTTTGGCACCGTTTTGTATTTACTAGTGATTGTCGGTGTGATTGCTTTCTTGGTTTTGGGGGTTGGTGCAGCAGCAGTCCAAGTGGAAAGCATGAACAATCACTAGTCCGTGATGCTTTCGGCATTTCCAAGACAGTAAATCTTTGACGCTGTACGAATCAGCAGGTTCCCCTGGCTGACGTACGGCGTCGCGATGCAAAGCTCGTCGAGCGAATTCGTTTTGAGCAAGGTGAATTCGTCATTGCTTTCGACAACGTACGTGTCCCCAGTTTCACTCAAGAAGAAAAGCTTGCCGTTATAGGCCCATGGGGAAGCGGTGAAACTGGCTCCAGGGGCAAAACGCTGTTTGCCAAAAACTTCTTCGCCGGTAGTCGCGTTGTGACTCGTCAGAAATCCTCGATCGTAGAGTGTGTAGTATCGATCGCGGTAAACGATAGGTGAGGTATTGTAGGGGCCGCTCTGCGGCAGGTACCACGCTAGTTTTTCATGAGTCGACGCTTCATCTTCAACTTCGATCTCTCCGCTCGCCCCGGGACGAATGGCATAGACGGGACGTTCCTTGTCACCGATGTAGCCAGAGGTGATATACAGCAGACCATTACTCGCGAACGGTGAAGGAATGACCAGGTTTGACATCGGGCCACTGAGTGACCAGAGCAGATTGCCCTCCAGATCGTAGGCTCGCGACTTCTCGCGTCCCGGAATAACGATTTCCGTGCGTTGATCATGTTTCCAGACGA
>JAKVBZ010000037.1 GCA_022448645.1 Pirellulaceae bacterium | reverse complement strand
TGGAATCCATGGCTGGTCGGTTGAGTTTGAACTTGTTGCTATCTATGATATGTCCTTTGCAGCAGCTGTACAGTACTTTACTTTTCCGTTGGCATTTTTACATCGCACAATCAATTCTCATGCAACCAGCTATCGCTTTGAAAAAAAAGCTTGACGATTCGCAGCCAGTATTAGGTATGTTGGTGATGAATCATTTTTGGCTCGAGTTGGTCGAAATCGCTCAGGCTGCGGGCCTGGACTACATGATCATTGATTTGGAGCACCATCCGAGAGACGGAGAATTAGTCGCCAACGCTTGTCGGATAGGGCGCCTGGCAGGTTTCGCAATTTTCCTGCGTTCGCGTCGTACGGATGCTGAATCCATTGGGGAAGTGTTGGATCTTGGACCCTGTGGTTTGTTGTTGCCGATGATCGAATCAGCAGAACAGCTGGACGGTGTTCGCGACGGTATTTATCTGCCGCCTCGGGGCAGGCGACGGCCGGGTGGACCGGGCAACCGTTGGGCGAAGCAAGCCGACTACGAGGGTTTCAAGTCAACTGTCGAAGACCATCTGGTGGTGCTGCCTCAAATTGAAAGTCAAACGGGCCTCAAGAACGTTCAAGAATCGCCGACCACGAGATCACGACGGCCTTGGCCGTAGGCCCATTTGATTTGTCGTCTCAGTTGGGTGTTTGTGGCCAAATGGACCATCCGAAGTTGGCGGATGCATTGGCTACGATTCGGGATGCCGCGAAACAGGCTGGAAAGCCAAGTTGGATGATCGGCGACGGTAAAAAGCTGACGCAACAGGGCTATAAGTTTCTCAGCATTACTGAGCCCAGTTATCTGTTAGAAAATACTCTGCGAGAGTTAACGGCCGAGGTTCGTCAATTGGCTAACGAGAATGGTCAATGATCGGTGCCTGTTCAGCATCGTTAACGTGTATCGAATCATTTTTTGTGTAAACTCCATTTTAACTTCGAAGCCGACGTTGATGTCTTGCAATTGTAAGTAAGATAATTCGACCGGCACGATGACGGCCTGTCGAATGTGGGGATGGAACAGGGCAACTTCGTATGCCCCAGTTACGGTCGAAACGTTCGGGTAGCGGTTAATTTTATTTGATTTTCTCAGGCAGGCTATCGCAATCCATTTTGCACGTTTTTTCTTTCGTCAGATTCGTATCCGACGGACCTTAGCTCAAACCGAGCAGTCTCCCTGAACTGTCGCCGATCTGGTCAACAGAAGTTCCGAAGCGATCAAGTAGAGAGAGGAACAGATTGCTCATTGGCGTTTCGGCCTCGACGCGCACACTGCGTCCGGTGTGTAGGCTGCCCCCTCCGCTACCAGCTAGGAGGATTGGTAATTCCTCGTTGTTGTGAGCGTTCCCATCGCTGATGCCGCTTCCATATACAATCATACAACTATCCAGAAGGGAACTGCCTCCGGCTTCTTGAACGGATTGCAGGCGTTCCAGGAAATAGGCCAGTTGCGTCACATGAAATCGATTGATTTCTCGAATCTTGTGTTGTTTTTCAGGGTCGTTCCCATGGTGAGACAATTCATGGTGGCCTTCGGCAACGCCAATGGACGTATAGCTTCGACTACTTCCTTCGTTGGCGAACATCAGTGTGCTGATGCGCGTGGAGTCACTTTGAAACGCCAGCACGAGTAGATCGGTCATCATGCGGAGGTGTTGTTCGTAGGTTTCGGGGGCCTGGTCTGGGCGAAACTTTTTGTCCACGTCGGTGGCGGGATTTTGTTCTAAGGCCAACAGACCTCGTTCGACTTCACGGACACTGTTCAAATACTCCTCAAGCTTTCGCTGATCTTTGGTTCCTAACCGAAGTTTCAGCCGACGAGCATCTTCCAGCACGTAATCGAGAATGCTCACGCGACGCCTATGTTGGCGGTCTAGTGTTTCTGGATCGACACCGAGCTGATTGGGGAACAACCGTTCGAATACAAAACGAGGATTTATTTCTTTAGCAACGGGGGTGGTGGATGAGCTCCAAGAGATGTTGGAAGTATATGCACAGCTGTAGCCGGAGTCGCAGTTACCGGCCATAGCGCTTCCTTCGATGCCGAGTTCCAGTGATGGCAGACGCGTCTGCTTGCCGGATTTTTGCGCAGCTAGTTGGTCGACGGAAACTCCCAGAAAAATATCGTCGCCGTCAGTTTTTTTGGCTTGGCATCCGGTCAGGAATGTTGCACAGGCGCGGGCATGATCACCGGGACCGTCACCGTGAGGTCTGCCTTTGTCATGTGTCAAGCCATTGATGATCAGAAGTTGGTCTTTGACGTTCTTCAGTGGCTCCAGGATGTAAGGAAGTTCAAAGTGGTTGCCAGTCTCCTGCGGAGTCCAATCCGGCATATGAGCGCCGTTTGGCACCATGAGAAATGCCATCCGTCGAGGTGCAGTGGAATCATCGGCAGCTGCACGGACCGTGTGTGGGAACATTGCCTCCAAAACGGGCAATGCCATCACAGTGCCTGCGCCACGCAAAACATCGCGTCGAGACAAGTGCCAAGACTTCGTCATGAGGTGTTCCCTGGTGAGGGGGGCTTTACGGTGTACTCTGTTGCCGTCATGAATTGTCTGCTGATTGTGTGCAACGAAACGGTGTACTCAATACGATTCCTTCGATCAAAGCAGAAAAACGAAAGCCATTGTGCTCCAAAGATTGAACAATGTCATCCACCGTACACTGGTCCTGGTATTGTAATCCACGTCCGAGGGCATACGTCAACATTTTCTCCGTAAAACAACGGCAGAAATCGAGGTGTCTCTTTTTAAATAAAAATTCTTGTAACTCTTTGGGGCCGTCAAATGTGGTTCCATCTGGCAGGCCTCCGATTGCATCAATGGGCTGACCGTCTTCCTGGTCGCGCCAAACCCCGATGGCATTGTAGTTTTCCAGAGCGAATCCGAGTGGGTCCATGCTGGCGTGGCAGGTTGCGCATTCTGCCAGAGATCGGTGGGACTCTAGCCTCTGGCGCAAGGTTAGGCCATCTTCATTGGCTGCGCTATCTTCGGGAAGAGGTTCAATCCCTGGTGGCGGCGGGACTGGAGGCGTACCGAGTAGGTTTTCCAATACCCACTTTCCTCGTTGGACGGCGGAAGTTCGAGTGGGATTGGAAGTGACAGTAAGCACACTAGCGTGTGATAAGACGCCTCCTGTCCGGTTCCCGTTGAGTACAACGTGCTGGAAGTCTTTGCCGGTAACTCCCTCGAGATGATAGTGCCTGGCGAGTCGTGAGTTTACCCAAGTATCGTTGCTCAGCAAAAAATCCAGGATCGAACGATCTTGGCGGATGACAGAAGCAAAAAAAAGTTTTGATTCTTGGAGCATTGCATTGCGTAAGTCTTCGTCGAATTCCGGGAAGGTTTCTGGGTCGGGCGTGACGAGTGTTAATTGGCCGAGATTTAACCATTGCACGGCAAATTGGTCGACCAAAGCTTGTGAGCGTGGATCTTGAAGCATACGAATGGCTTGCGCGCGCAAGACGTCCGATTCGTGGAGCTGTTCTGATTGTGCCAACTCGCGCAAGGCTTCATCGGGAAGGCTGCTCCAAAGGAAGTAAGAGAGGCGGGTGGCTAAATCGTACGCGTTGATGGCATGTGGTTGGTGATCCTTCGCTGCAGATGTCGGTAACTCTTCGACTCGAAACAGGAAGTGTGGTGAAACCAAGATAGCGGCTAACGCATGTTGGACGGATTCTTCAAAACCGGCACCATCAGCCTGAGTTTCCAGGGCTAGTTGAAGGAGCCGTTCCAATTCGCCGTGGCGCAGAGGGCGTCGAAACGCCCGGCTTGCTAAGCGTTCGAGCACTTCGTGCAGGCAGGCCTCACTATGGACGTGGTTGGGAATCTGACTGCAAGGAATCACACGAACGTGGGTGTCGGGTAGTACAGGAGGTAATGGCGGATCTTTGGGCCCTTCTATTTCTAGGCGAACCACGAATAGATTTCGATCGCGGCGATTTTCGTCAGGATTGTCGGGGTCGTAAAAATCGTTCAAAAAACGAACGCCGACGTTCACTTTGCCTTCTTCCAAAAATGTTGACGTTTCGTATGTCTGGGGCGCGTTCGAATTAGCCCTCACTTCAGCTTCGTGAATCGAACGGTCGTCGACGACAATCGCCATCTTGGCGAGTTCGTCGCCGGCTTGAGACGCAAAAACGCGTGCCCGAATGTCGTACGTTCCTGGTCCCTGGGACGTGAAAGGCATATGAACCAATCCGTTGGTAAACAAAGCTCTTGCGCGGTCGGTTTGCACGCCTCCATGGATATCGCGGCGATTTCGTCTGACGAGTCGGATGGGCACCGAGGTCGCAATGGCCTCTTGAACGATCGTCTCCGCTGCCAGCATGTATTTTTCCAAATGTAAGGGCGACAGTGACAGGACAGCCCCCATGTTATCAAAGCCATGACCGACTTCATCGCGTGGGAATTCCGTGGACGCGGCAAAATCAACGCCCAACCAATCGCGAATGCTGCAACGGTACTCGTAACGATTCAGTCGTCGCAAAGTGGGGCGGCCGGCAAAGGGAAACTGCCGGCAATCGACTTCGGCTAGTTTGGTGTCTAACCATTCCACCAATTGCTGTTTTTCTTCTGCGGAGGGCTGATCTTGTTCTGCTGGCGGCATTTTGCCACTGACTAACATCTTCCTGATCCGCTGGACCGTGTGGTGATCATCTGCCAGCTGCTGGCGATCAGCGAAGCCGTGCAACGACAGATTTGCTGCCGAATCTTCTTCGTCGTGACAACCGACACAATGGTGTTCGAGGAATCCAATAACGTCTGGGCTCGGTACCGATTCCTCCGCCAGCAACAGAGGTGGACTGAAGAACAGGATGAGGCAGGCAGGTTGGAGGATCCATTTTTGAGATCTTTTCTGTCGCCCAGCGAGGTACTTCATCTTGTTGCTAGTTGAACTCGCCATTGTGAATTTTGTTTTGTCTCCCCAGAAGCCACTTGCTCTGCTCATCGATTGCCAAGAGAGCCTCAGTTCTGGTAACTTCCTCTAAGAGTGAAAGAGTATTCACGGGTTGATCACATTGTACATTGCGCCTTACAAAAAGGCTATGAAACATGTATTTTCAAAAGGAGAGGGATTGACCGTGCCAGACGGAACCGTCGTCCGTTCCGTTTTGGATTCACTTGTCACGCAGCGAGCTGAGTTGTCCCCTATCGAGGACGTCAGCTTGGCTGTCGGCCAGATACCACCCCACACTGCTTCTCGGATTCATCTACACCCAGTCGTGACACAGGTTACTTGGGTGATCAGCGGTAACCTTAAGGTGAAAATGAAGGAGGCCGCGGTTGAAACGCCGTATGAGTTGGAACTGCAGGAACAAGAGGCCGTGGTCACAAATCCGTACACATTCTTTCAGTTGATCAATGACAGTGCTACGCCATGTGAGACGCTGTATGTGGTGACGCCCACCTTTTTGTTCGAAACTGACGAAGCAGGCCAGGTAATCTACAATGATGCCATTGTGTTGGAAGAAACCTGGGAGGAACTGACGGCTCGTGGATGGGCCATGCTTGCTGAAGATGCTGACAATGATTGGGTTACGCAGCGTTCAAGGGCTTTAGAACGGTTGCGCAAGGTGTAATGTTTTGTGTCAACGTATCGTTTGGATTTTTTCCAACGCTACGACGTCTTCCCAGTTGGGCATGGCATTTTGAGCCCCGAGCGTATTGGTTGCTAACGCTCCAGCAGTACATGCAAACGAAACAGCCGCCGCCAGTGTACGGCCTGCAGCCAAGCGGCAGGCAACGGCAGCGGCAAAGGCATCACCGGCGGCAGTCGTGTCGATGGTCTCCACGCGAGGGGGCAGCGTGTGGCGCGGTACCTCGGTTGTTTCGTCTAAGAAAACTGCACCATCGGCACCTAATGTGACAACAGGACGTCTGACTCCACGTTCTTGTAAACGCTGGCAAGCCCGAACAGCTGATTCCACGTTCTTAACAGATATTCCTGTGAGTGTTTCTGCTTCGATTTGATTGGGGGTCATCACGTCCACGCCGTACAATTCGTTGGGCATGGTGATGTTTGGTGCGGGGGCTGGATCCAGTATCGTCAGAACTCCTGCCGCCTTTGCTGTTTGGATGGCGGCGGCGACCGTTTCCAGAGGCACTTCTAGTTGTGCGACCAGCACATCGGCCGACTGAATGGTGGAACGGTGCTTCAAAACATCCTTGGAGGAGAGATTGGCGTTAGCTCCTGCCACGATGGTGATAGCATTGTCTCCGTTCGCATCGACATGAATCCAGGCCAGACCGCTGCTAGTCGCTTCAGTTCTAGAAATAGCTTCACTGCGGACGCCATAATCCGCTAAAGTGTTTACAAGATTTTCTCCGTAGCTGTCGTCTCCGACTCGACCAATCAGAGAGCAATCGGCACCCAAGCGAGCCGCGGCCACCGCCTGATTGGCCCCTTTTCCCCCGGGCAATGTAGAGTAGTCTGTTGCGTGAATCGTTTCTCCCGAGCGAGGCATGCGTTGACAGCGGGCCACAAGGTCCATGTTGATGGACCCCACAATAACTATACGTGTGCGTGCAAATTCCATAGATCCAGTAGTATCTGGCGAACGATAACGGGGGCTCACGAAAACCGACTCCATCAGCGATAAGAGAAACGTTGTGAATCTGAAACTGCGGATGTTGGATCGCGAAAATCCCGGCGAATCCGGAAGCGATTGCCACAAATAATACTTTAGTCACTCATTGAATAGCGCACCAGCTCGTTAAGCCGCAATCGTTTTTGAACTGCCTGGAGCTGCGCAACGTTTACGCGCACTTGCGAGTGAGATTGTTGTCGCCGATTTCCAGTAGCCTAAGGTAGAAGTTGCTCAGTTGTTGCCGCATGGCTACTAGTGAATGCGGTTCGATTGTGGCCCTGGCCGCGCGCCCCATGGTAGCCGACAGATTTCGATCACGTAGCTTATTGATCGCAGTTGAAAGACCGTGTGCGTCAAGTGCATCGCAGACTTCACCGCATCTTCCTTGTTCAATTAACTCAGCGCCGCCACATTTTGTGCTGGTAACTACGGGAAGACCACATGCCATGGCTTCTAGCAACACGTTGGGAAGTGGATCATATAGGGCTGGCAGAATGAGCGCGTCTGCTGCACCGTAGAATGGCCGCACATCATCTTGTACACCTGCGAAGTGCACGCGTCCTGCTGCCAGTTGAGTTGCCAGTTTGTGGTAACGCCCCATGTTTTTGTCTTTCCCCACAATCATCAGCTGTGCGTTAGGGATTGTACTGATCGCTTCGATGGTGATGGGGACACCTTTCCGGACGAAACCGGATCCTACCATCAGAAATAGTGGAGTATCCTCGGGAACGGAGTAGCGTTGTCGAATCGAATGACGATGCTGTACCACACTTGGATGAAATCGTTGTGTATCGACGCCAGAATAGATGACGTGCAGTTTGTTCGGAGAAATCGTGAAATGGTTTAAGATTTCGTCACGTACCATGCGCGAGTTACAAATCACTGCCTTGAGGTGTGAACTTTCGAAGAGCTTTTTCTCGGCATATCGTGTGTACCAATGGTAGGGATGTAGGTGGGTCGCCCATTGTGCGTACCAGGGTTGAATGCGTCCGCGCTGCTTCAGCCATTCACGATGGACACCATCGCCGGCACGATAGATATCGAATTCCGAACTACACACGAGACGTTCGTGAGATTGTACCAGATCGAAATGCTGCTTTCGCAAAGCTCGACCGACTGCAACCGAGAATCCCCAGTCTCGCAGGATGCGTCCTGGCGCCGGTGGGTTGCAGCGGATAGCTCCGAAACTGCCGTCCTGGTTCCAATCACGGGCGACGAGGGTTACATCGAAGTGGTGCTGTTCGAAGACTCCCAGCAGGTTGTCAACAAAGCGTTCAGCCCCTCCGTCGACACGATATTTTTGGCGTACAATTGCAATTCGCGGAGTCGGTGAGGAAGAAGGTGTGTCGGATGATTGCATCACGCTCCCTATGCGGATTGACGTAGGCTCGAGGCTGCCTTGTCATCTTTTAACTTTTGCGTCATCAGAGCATATTTTTCATAAGACAACCGCGCCATGTGATAGGCGATGTACAAGCCGGCGCCACCATCCATGAATCCGCGACGCAATAAATAGGACTTCACAAAGTTACCACAGCCGTGAAGCATTGGTTCGCCTGGATAGGTTTTTCTGTCCGGCCGAGTTTGATGTTCGACGAGCATTCGCATGTATTTCCGATTACGATGCAAAAATTCCTGTCGAGTTCGATAGCTGTAATGTAGCATCCGTACGTTCAGACGTTGTGTGGGGCCCTCGATCAGTACTCGCTCGTGAGGGTTACTGCCTCCCCATCGACCGACCGAACGGCGAAACAGCCTCAATTTGTAGTCCGGATTCCAGCTGCCGTATTTGATTTCCTGATCGCCTAGAAACGAGCGGCGACCCACGAAGTATCCGGCCACGTCGAAAGGCAACTGTTGAATCTCATCGATCAACGGATCGGGCAACACTTCGTCAGCGTCGACCGAGATCACCCAATCGTGCTGACAATGATCCAGAGCGAAGTTCTTCTGGGCGATATAGGTGTCGAACCGCCGATACAGGAATTTAGTTCTTGGATAGCTTTCGACGATCTGTTGAGTCCTGTCGGTGGAGCCTGAATCGATGACAATGATCTCGTCGCACCAACTCAGCGCATCGAGACAACGTGCCATGTTGTCTTCTTCGTTGTAGCAAATAATGGCGGCCGAAATGGGAGGACGCGATGAGAAGTCGATTTTGGAGGGTGAGGGATGCACAGAAATAAGGGCTTTCGTAAGCTGGAGGCTGGTGTCTACGAGAGGAAGGTGGTGGTGGTTCTATAGCGGTAAGCTTGCTATGAGGCAAGGCCAGCAAGGAAGGTATGCGTGCTAGCGGTCTTTGGCTTGTCCGCGGGAGAAAGACAAAATCGCATCAAGGAGACAATGCGGCCGACAGTCCAGGTATCTGGTCGGCTCCACTCGGCACTGTAAACACGGCATCCTGGAAGGCGTCTCCGATGGGTTCGCAGCGCCCGCCGAGATGTTTCGCCAGGAAGGCTTCGGTGACGGCGTAAAATGCAAAGCGATTTTCTGGTCGGGCAAATCCGTGTCCCTCTTCTTGAAACAGTAAATATGTGACGGGGATCGTTTTTTCATTCATGGCAGACACAATCTGGTCTGACTCTGCTTGTTTGACTCGAGGGTCATTGGCGCCCTGACCAATCAACAAAGGACGTTGGATGTGATCCACAAAGAAAAGTGGAGAGCGGGATTCCAGGAACTTGCGTCCTTCTTCCGTCGTATGATCACCTACGCGTTGCTTCATCACTGGGCGGAAGGAACGCCAATATGGAGGAGGGTTTTCCAGTAACGTGATGAGGCTGGACGGACCGACGATGTCCACGGCACAGGCAAACACGTTTGGCGTAAACGTTAGTCCGGCAAGCGCGGCATAGCCACCATAACTGCCTCCCATTACGGCGATGTGTTTCGGATCAGCAATCTGTTCTGCGATGGCCCATTGGACCGCATCGATGAGATCGTCGTGCATACGAGCCCCCCATTCGCGATTTCCCGCGTTGATGAAATCTTTTCCCAGCCCGGTTGAGCCACGAAAGTTAACGCTCAGCACGGCGTAGCCTCGGTTGGCCAGCAGCTGATGCTGCGAGTCGTATCCCCACGAATCACGGGACCACGGTCCTCCGTGGACCAGTAGAACCAACGGCAATGGGGTGTCGGGCCGCGCGTCTCCGTTTCGATCGGTATTTACGGGCAGGGACAAATAGCTGACCAATTCCAATCCGTCCCGCGCAGAGATTATTTCGTCATGCATTTTGGCTAATGGAAGGTCGGCTAGGTCGTCGCGACTTGTGAACAAGAATCGCGTTTTCTTGGCGGTACGGTCGTACAGGTAGAAATGGAGTGGTCCGTCATCCAGGATGTATGCCACAGTCCAAAGACGATCGTCCAGCGTGCGGCTGGTGATCTGCAATTCACCGTCCACGACGGTTTTTAAGAAAGCGATATCTTCTGCAATGGAATTGTCTAGGATTTGCCATTCGCGTCGAGCATAGGTAAAGGTGACGGCTTGTATGTGTTTTTCTGTGGGGTGTGAAACGGCTCCCGACAAGTCGGCCTTGTCATGATGCGCTAATAGCACTTCGCGGCCGGAGGCAAGATGAAGTTTTTTTAGGGCAGCCGTGTTTCTATTTCGGCTATCGAGCAGGAATACCCATTCGCCCGATTTATCGAAACCGCTTAGTCCGCTTGTCATCGCATCGACTGGATCGAATTTCAGGTATTCTTTCCAACCGCTTTCTTGTTTTTGGTCCGGAAGCAAATACAGTTGGCCACCGTCGGCGGTAAAGGTCATCGCCAAACGGACTTGATAATCGTCATCTGTGACAAAACCAGCTAGGCCCGGATTGTGCTGGACCAAAGTACGTTCGCCGGTGCGCAGATGAACGCGGTACAGGTCGTGGAAGTAGCCGGGGTCTCGGTCGTTGATTCCCACCAAGATTTCCTCGGGTAGTCTTTCACTCACGCCTTCGATGCGAGCTCGAATGTCATCGATGGGAGTCAGGTCTTTGATCGTATCGGTCCCGAGGTCGATACAATAAGCGTGATAATCTTCGTCACCGTCCTTGTCTTGAGTGTAGATGATGTGTTCGTTTGTGTACGCCCAGAAGAACATAATGATGCCACGGTGATTATCCCGAGTCACAGGTCGCGCTGCAGAAATGTCGTCAGCTGGACCTACCCAAACGTTGAGAACTCCGTCTACTGGTGCGACAAACGCGAGTTGTTTGCCGTCGGGGCTGATGCGCGCACGTGCTTTTTGAGGATTACCAAAGAAAACGTTCCGGGGAATCAGTGACGGGGTCTCTTCGGCGAACACCGTGTCGCTAGTGAGATTCGAATTGGAAAAACAAAAGACACAGATGATTAGAAACGATCTTAAAATCATGAGCCGAAATAGATGTGTGTTGGATTTTGACAGAGAATCGAGGACTAGCGTCCCGTAGCTGATGGATTGGGAGTCCGCTTTTAGTTTGCTTAACCTGAAAAGACGATTTTGTTTGCACGATCCTTGGTGCATCCTGCTTTACCTCCTGAGTTGTTTCAGCCAAGCTGCGGCATCTGTGGTCGTTGAATCACCATAAGCAGCTACAAAGGATTCGTCGAATGTACGCCCTTTCCGGATTTCCGCCAACAGACGCTGATACTGACGGCTCTTTTTTCGTAAGAATTTCACATATCCGTAGCTGGCAAATCGATTGGATTCAGGTGGAAGCCGGTGGTTCAAGAAATCTTCCGGATTTTCCACGCCCAGGGCGACGTTAGTGGATTCCGAGTCCCAGCGGCGTACCTGTTCGTTTCGTAGTGCCAGCGAACTGGCAAATGATAGCCCTGAACCTTCCGCAAACCAACGAGGGACATCTCCCAGGCTTTGAACGTACATGGATGCCAGCGGAGCCGCTAACATGTGTTCTAAGTCTTCGATATCATCGTGACCGATCATCAATGCGGTGTACGCGTTCAGTCCGTCGAAGGTCCAATGAGTTCGCTGGCCGAAAGGAATCTCACGTTCTTCAACCATTTTTCCGAATTCACTGAAGTCGTATCGTTTTTCAAATACAAAAACGGTGATGCGTCCTTTGAAAGCCTCATTCCGTTTGGCTTTGAAGTAGCCCAATGTCCGTGTCCAAATCTTTTCGCTCAGTGATTCTACGTTGGACAGGATCGGTTCGTTCGGACTTCCTAGTATCAGAAACCGATCACCTATCACCTGGTGAGAGACAACGCCTGGTGAACATAGTTTCCATTGTGATTCGGCAAGTTCCACACGCCGCGTACTTAATTCTTGGGGGGATGATCGCTTGGCGAAAACAACGTCCGCTAAGCGGCTGATTGGCAGGTTTTCGTCAGGCCCGTCGAATTTGGTGCCTTCAGCAATCCACCGTTCGAATAGTTCAATTTGTGCTGGGCTCAACGGTGGTAGTCCGCCGGCGGGCATACGCATTCCCGAGGCGGTCCCCCGGAGTTTGCCAAACAGGAGACTCTGGTCGGGTTGTGACGGTACCACGACCGATCCGCTGTCACCACCTCGCAGAAAACTTGAAAAGGTGATCAGACTGAAATTGTTCCGTGGGTTGTTGGTGCCGTGACAACCCGTGCATTGTTCAGCGAGAATCGGTGCTAGGTCCATGGCAAAGCTAATCGATTCGTCGCCGGTGGCACGAACGACTGTTGGCTGTGGAGTTGTGGTAGGCGCAGGCACCGTACTGCCGGCAAGCCGGAGGAGTGGCGTATTCGGATTGGGGCCATCAAATTTGGCGCCGTTGAGAATCCATTTTTCGAGCAGTTCCAATTCTTGTGGTGAAACTTTCCCGCCTCCTCGAGGCATGTCACCGGTTTGAATGACCTCGATGAGTCGGCTGCTGCTATCGCCTGGAACCACTACCGTACCTGCGTTGGTAGGTCCCTTTAGCAGCGAGGAGAAGTTTGCCATGCTGAAATCGCCACTCGACTTCTGAATATGGCATCTTCCGCACTTACTAACTAAGAGAGGGGCAATGTCGGACACGAAGCTGACGATTGGACTGTTGGTTGACGGATTGTTTTTTGGTTTCCAGGGAGGGAGATCCAAGCCGTGTTTTGCCAATAAGGCCCGTGCACGATCTAGCGACTTGATGAAGGGCTGCATTAGGCGTTTTGCATCAGGAGAGTCTGGGTCAGGGAAGGCGTTTAGTTCTCGGTATGCTTTTCGAATCAGCCTAGCTGACCGGCGATATTTTTTCTGTTGATACAACTTACCGGCCTGTTGGATCGTTTGCCGCACGACCGTTGCGTGTTCTTTTTGTTCTGCCGTGGCGGCCGCCGAAGCGGAATGAGTGTCAAACCCGAGCAGCAAGTTCAGTAGGACCAACCACCCAACGAATGACCTGAAGAAGTTAGTGATATGCATGTGTGACACGTCGGATCGCTGTGAGGGCATCGAACTTCCTTGACTTGGAGCCTCGTCGCCACGCTACGAGCATCATCAGACGTTCCAAAGCTTCTTTTCAGCCCTTGGAAGGCTATTGTGCTTAGCTTTCAATGGCGACGAAACAAAGCACAGGGCACCAGTTACACAGTAAGCGACTGGGGAATAAGATTATAGGAAGCGACGTCGGACTGCTCAAACGGAAATTATGTACCGTGATGGCGTCGACGTACGTTGCGGCGACGGTTAGCGCTACGCCGATACCCATATTCAATCGCGAACCATTCAGCGAATCGTTCGCGATCCACGTAGCTGGAATTACGCCCGTCCAACAAGTGTCCCAACTCATGGATAAGGATGTTATTAAGGTAGAAATCCTTAATAGCAACCTCGCTCCATACCAACCACCAGCCGTCTCCCTCTTTAGACCAACGACCGCCGAACATGCGGGCTTCGTTGTATTGAGCCGGTTTGGGAGGTGAATCGAAGTACTCGGTTCGACTTTCCTCAATCGGATACAAATACAATGTCGAACCCCATTGCATGCCATAGCAAGGAAAACTGCGTTTCTTGCGGGTCATACGGCTCAGTTGGACATATTCGACTGGACGCAACATCTGCTTGGGCAACTGATCCAGTCGCTCTCGTATTTCGTCCGGAGTAAGGACGTGTCGATGCCCTTTACCCGGTGCTTGGACGATGATTTCGTAATCGGATCCATCGTGCGGTTCGGAATTGGGCTCATACCAGTTTTCGGGTGGCGAATAGGGTAGTCGCTCATTGCGGTCACCACCGCGCGTACGCCGGCTTCCTGGCCGTCCGGTACGCCCATTTCGAACCACGGCAGGGGAGTTGAGATAGACAGATGACGGAGAATTCAGACGAAAGCGATGTGACTTACGCATGGTCTCTGTCCAATCTCGACCTCTGTGGCTCAACAGCAGAGGCACATTTGAGCCAAGCCCGTGTGGTGGCTTGAGGAAACGTCAAATGTGTCCGTTGCCCCGACAGCTGATCCGTCGCTGAGGTGCCACGTCGTGTCGGTGAAAAAAGGGGGAAGATGGAAGCAAAAGCCTTTATTCAATCCTAGACACGTGCCACCTTCAGATTCAAGTGAACATCGTAAGTTGCTTTGTCGAAATGGTTTGCGGCTTACTTTGTGGCCCGCAAAGTCCGCACAGCCACTAAATGCCATATCCTACATGGTGTTTAGTGGTGTCCTCCTTAGAGAGAGATTTTGAGGGTCGCGTTCATCTTTTTCAAAAATGAAATCGACGCAGGCGAAGCGCAAGTGAATCAATTGGTCTGTCCTAACAGATAGGCAGCCAAGACTGCCACTGACAGGATTCCTGCGCCGATAATAAGCCAGAACGAAAACGGGGGGGCTTTTCCACCAACTTCTCGTTGTTTGCGGCGTTCCAGGAATGGCAGCTCTTCTTGATGCAACTGGAGCAACTGATTGACGTGAACCCTCTTGGAGTCAGAGGATCCCGGCGTTGCCTGGACTGAAGGGCCAGTTCTTTTTTTTCGTCGTTGGGCACGTACTTCATCGGCTGACACGTTGTCAATTCCAGAAAAAGTCTTCTGGCAACGATTAGTGACCGTATCACTTGGTGATGGGCCTCCTATTCCGGGGGGCAGGTAGCCCATTCCAGGCGATGAGCTTCCGTTAACTGCTATCCCTCTTTCTTCGAGCCAATGTTGGAATACGGCAGACACTTCGGCTGCCGATTGGAATCGGTCGGCCTTATTCTTGGCCATCATCTTAAAACAGTATTCGGACAATTTCGGCGGACAATCAGGCCGTTCTTTGGTGATGGGTTCGGGGGTTTCGGATTGATGTCGGGCAATGCACTGAGCGATATTGCTATCCGTAAAGGGAGGTCGTCCTGTCAAAAGAAAATACGCGACGCAACCCAAGCTATAGATGTCGGCACGCGCATCAGCAGTGTGGCTGTTGATGGCTTGTTCGGGCGCCAGATAGTCGGCCGTGCCCAGTACGTTTTCGGCATAGGTGATCGTCAGTGAAGTTTTTGTGGTGTCACTGAAGCTTACCAGTCCCATGTCGAGTATCTTGAGAAGTCCCTTATCGTCTACCAATAGATTGGCGGGTTTTACATCACGGTGAACAAGTCCCGCCTCATGGGCATGATCCAAGCCTTTGGCGGCCTGATGAAGGTAATTTGCCGCTAGGTCAACATCGAGTGGACCCTCCTCATTGATGATTTGTTGTAAGTCCTTGCCAGGAACATATTCCATGACAATGTAGTGCTGGTTTCCTTGGTTATCGACATCGTAGGCTCGCACGACATTGGGATGATCCAACGCCGCCGCAGCTTTAGCTTCCAACTGAAAACGGGCCAGGTAGGACGAATCATTGACGCGATGTCGAGATAGGATTTTAATGGCGACCTTGCGTTGCATGAGCACGTGTTCTGCCAGAAAGACGCTGCTCATGGCGCCACGTCCGAGGTGCCCTAAAAGTTTGTATTTGCCTAAAAAGAAACCTTTGTATTTGCGGTTCAATAGCTTGCCGCAGTGCCAAGACGTTAACAACTCTTCTTCGATGAACGCATCTGCCAGATGACGAGCTGATGGTAGCTTGCCGTTGTTTCGTTCACGGCACACATTCACAGCCAGCAATAAGCGTTCAGCGTCGACCAGTTTACTTCGACGTACAAGCTCAAGGAATTCTTTACTGGAGGTTGCTATGACTGACATAATCAGCAATCACAGGATTGTGGGTGGGTAACGACGAGGCGTTCGCGGCATCGGACATGCATCGTCCAAACGAATCGAAACTCCCTTCCTGGGATTGCCGTACGACGTCTTGAGGCAGTAGAACCAAGGATATCAGGAACAGGATTTTCAGCCGGCTGAGTTGCAAGTCGTTATGTTCGGCTCACACATGGGTGTAAACCTGGCATCATGACAACTCTCTCTTACTACAATAACACGGCAATCAAAAAATGGCTAATTGTGAAAAATTTGAGGTGATTGTGTACACACGCAAACACTGCCATTTGTGCGAAGAGGCTCTGGAAGTGTTAGCAAAACATCGGTTGCGGGCAAAGACGATCGACATTGACTCTGATGAAGTGTTGCTGGAGCGGTACAACGAGTGCGTTCCGGTTGTAGTGATTAATGGAAAAGAACGGTTTCGTGGACGCGTCCATGAGTTGTTATTGCGTCGCATTCTGGTTCAAGGAATGACTCTGTGAACCATTTTGGAATGTTTGCCAAGTACTGGGAGGTGGGATCGGTCAAAACGCGGTTAGCGTCGAAAATTGGAGGTGAGGCTGCCAGTGAGATTTACTTTGAGTGTCTGGCTGTTCTAATCGACCGTTTTGCCAGTTTTGCGGACATCCGCACGCTGGCCTATACGCCGGTTTCCCACATGGCGAAATTCACCGAGCTTGCGGGGACTGCCTGGACTCTTGGCCCCCAATCGACCGGACACTTAGGGAGACGCATGTCTCACTTCTTTGAGTCTGCGTTCCAAGGTGGCGCCGAACGTGTCATCTTAATCGGCTCGGATAGTCCTCATATCCCGCGAAGTTGGTTGGAGCAATCTTGGCAGATATTGAGGGATAACGAGGTTGTGCTAGGACCCACTGCTGATGGAGGGTACTACCTGATTGGTATGTCCAGGTTCGAGCCGGAACTTTTTCGGGATATCCGATGGAGCTCTTCCTATGTGATGGACGATACTCGCTCTCGAGTTCGCGACCGGAATCTATCCGTCGGCGAACTGCCTGACTGGTATGACATTGACGAGTTCGAAGACTTGCATCGTTTGCGACGAGACCTAAAGCAAGATCCTCCTGGGGATACGGATTGGACAAAGCTGCTGTCGGCAATTGACGCCGTGATTTAGTGAGCTTCTAATAGGAGGCCAAGCTTGCATAAGCGGAAACGCTGTGACTCGGGACATTCGGATTGATTCGGGGGCTTGTGAGTACGATACCGCCAGGTTGAATCGACGAGATTCATAAGATGTACCGTGTGGCAATTGCTTAGGTTTCCGTGTTCGGATTTCAGATTTCCAAACAGTGTCCGTTCAAAATTCGGACACGGAACACTTTCAGCAGGTTATCATGGATATAACCTAGTGTCGTGGTACTAAGCGGTGAGATGATTTTGATTGAATTTTGGGAACCTCCAGACAACCGTTAGCATTTCGTGGATATCAATAGAATTGATGGGCGGGTCGAAGATGTCGATGAAGCTTTGCGGCAGCTTCGTGAGCGCTTGAGTCCTCAAGGCGATATTGTAAGTGAAGCAGGTCGCCAACGGACGATTGATGTTTTTGGAAAACCACTTTCACCTCAACAAGTGGTGAACCAAATATGTGGAGACATTCGCGATCGAGGCATGGAGGCGCTACTTGAGTATTCGCAAAAGCTGGACGGCGCGTCACTGACGCCAGAGACGTTGCACGTTCCTCTCGAAGAGTTGTCTGCCGCGCACGGTGATGCGGATGCGGATTTTCTAGCGACTATACGTCGTATTCGTGACAATATTATGGAGTTCCAGCAAGCCGTCCGGCATGAGGATGTCGAGGTCTCGCGAGCTGATGGTGTTGTATTGCGTCAACGTTATGTTCCGTTGCGACGTGTTGGTTTGTGCGTTCCGGGGGGGGCAGCCGCTTATCCGTCCACGGTCTTGATGACAGCCGTTCCGGCGCAGGTGGCAGGAGTGGAAGACGTTGTTGTCGTGGCACCGCCTACACCATTCGGTGCTTACAACACCGATTTGTTGGCGACGTGCCATGAGCTAGGTATCCGGGAGGTCCTCCGGGTCGGTGGTGCGCAGGCAGTGGCGGCGATGGCTTATGGAGTAGCCGGTGTTCAAGCCGTTGACAAGATTGTTGGTCCTGGGAATCTGTTCGTCGCGCTGGCCAAGCAACATGTCTTTGGAGAAGTTGATATTGATTCGATTGCTGGGCCCAGTGAAGTGGTTGTAGTCGCCGACGAGTCTGCCCGTCCTGATTTCATTGCGGCAGACTTGTTGGCTCAAGCAGAGCACGCACCTGGCTCTAGTGTTCTGGTGACGTGGGCTGAGAATATCTGGCAGGAAACCTATGACCAAGTTTGCCAACAGGTTTCACGGCTGTCACGAGCCGATGCGACTCGGCACAGCTTGGAGCAGTTTGGGGCACTCATACTGGTTGCCGGACCAGCGGAAGCCGTACGCATCGTGAACCTTTTGGCGCCAGAACACCTCCATTTAGAAGTGGCCAACGCCACGGAATGGTTGGATGAAATGCCTTATGCCGGGGCTGCCTTTCTTGGTAATTTTAGCCCTGTGGCGGTGGGAGACTATGTCGCTGGACCTTCACACGTGTTGCCGACGGGAGGTACAGCTCGTTGGGCGAGTGGTTTGACGACCAATGATTTTCTCCGCAGTGGGAGTGTTATCCAATATACGGAAACAGGGTTACAGGCAGTTGCCGAAGACGTCCGCCGCATGGCGGACAAAGAGGGACTTACCGCGCACCGGGCCAGTATTGAAATTCGTCACGCAGAACGTTCTTGAATCATGCAAGAGTTTCGTCCAGAAATCGTGTCATTGGCTGGTTACGTGCCAGGGGAACAGCCACAACAAGGCAAGTTCATAAAGCTCAACACGAATGAGAGCCCCTATCCACCTTCGCCCGCTGTTATCCAAGCGATTAGCACAGCTGCCGAGTCAAACTTGATCCGGTACCCGGACCCTATGGGCGAATCCTTTCGGCTTCGGGCAGCTGACGTTTTGGGGGTTGAACCTGGCTGGATTTTGTGTGGCAACGGTAGCGACGACATACTTACCATTGTCACTCGAGCCATGGTAGGTGCACGACAATGGCTTCGTCTGCCCTATCCGAGTTACATCTTGTACAAGACCCTGGCGGAGATTCAGGGGGCACATAGCGAAGAGGTGCCTTTTCAGCGTGATTGGAGCCTGTCTGATGAATTTGGTGCAGGCAGGCAAGATTTGCGATTGGTTGTCATTCCCAATCCCAACAGCCCTTCGGGGACAGTCGTTTCTCCAGAAGCCCTACTGAAACTTGCCGATCGTTTACCTTGTCCCTTGCTGATCGATGAAGCGTATGCCGATTTTTCGGAAACGAATTGTCTCAGTCTGGTAGCTCAAAACGAACGTATCATGGTCTCGCGCAGCATGAGCAAGTCTTATGCGCTTGCGGGGTTGCGGTTCGGTTTCCTGGTAGCACAACCACAAATGATCGAACAGCTCGTTAAGGTGAAGGATTCTTATAACTGTGATGCTCTGTCGATCGCAGGTGCTACGGCTGCGATTGACGATCAAGCGTGGCTGGCCACACAGCGTCAGAGGATCATCGCCACACGTCAGAGGTTGCAGGATGCCATGAGAGAGCTTGGGTTTGATGTGGTCGATTCGCAGGCGAACTTTGCCTGGTGCACACATTCTGCGCAACCGGTACAACCGATCTATGAACAACTGAAAAACAATCGGGTATTAGTCCGATATATGAATTATCCAGAGTGGGGTGATGGTTTGAGGATCAGTGTCGGTACCGATGAACAGATCGATGCCTGTGTCGGACTGATACGTGGTATGGTTTGATAGAAATAAGCCTAGGATGGTACGCTAGGCTACAGCCCCCAGAAAGCTCACTTCGAGAAATCGCTCATGGCGCGCACCGCAACCATTCAACGCAAGACTCGCGAAACAGAGATCCAGTTGGAACTGAATCTGGATGGGAACGGGACAGCTGATTGTCAGACGGGCGTCGGTTTTTTCGATCACATGTTGACGTTGCTCTCGAAGCACTCGTTAATCGACTTGCGAGTTTCCGCGCGTGGCGATCTGCATGTGGACCAACATCACACCGTCGAAGACGTGGGGATTTGTTTTGGGCAAGCGCTCGGTCAGGCTCTGGGCGACAAAGCTGGAATTCGTCGTTACGGCCATTGGACGCTACCCATGGAGGAAACGCTGGTGACCAGTGCTGTTGATTTGAGTGGTCGGTTTTTTCTGGTGTTTCAAGCAGACTTTCCCACCTCCAAGATAGGTGATTTCGACAGTGAACTTGTCGAAGATTTTTGGCAAGCAGCCGCAGCGAACGCACTGTGCAACTTGCACGTGATGCTACACCACGGACGTAATTCACATCACATCAGCGAAGCTGTCTTCAAGAGCATCGCGCGTTCCTTGCGGATGGCTGTCGAGGCCGACCCGCGTGTGAGCGATGTGCCGAGTACGAAAGGTACGTTGAACGGTTAGTTTTTCGCTGTGCCTGAGGTGCCCACGCAAGTGTGCGTGACACATGGATTTCGGTTTTTCGTTTCCGGCTGAAACACACTTCTTAACGTCACCATGAGAAGAAGACGCCTCATGCAAGACAATGGCAGAGGTTAGAAGGATTCCATGTTTTCTAGAGCATCGGAGTCGATTTTTGCACGGAACTCTTGCGGCGTTGGATTTTGTAGTGCCTGCTACGTTGGCTTGTCAGCCGGTTCAGTACTGCGGTCGACGAATGTTTCTAAGAACCTTGCGAGGCGGTGGAAATCGCTATCGACTCCAATGTACCGGACAACCGTTACCAAAGTTTCTGGGTCAATTAATTCTTCGAATGCCACATAGTGCAATTCGAGTTGTCCACTCACACTTACCATCACTCCGTTCAGGCCACGTTCTACCAGTGCCCGATATGCGCCTACTCCGAGTTGGCTACCCAGCATCACGTCGAACGCGTGAGGTTTGGAGCAGCGCGCTTCATATCCTAGTTGAATACCGGTGACCTTCCGTTTCCGTTTGGTTTTTTCTTGATAAGCTTCAGTGACCAATCCCGCAAACCTACGTCCCAGACTGACATGGCTAATGGAGATGTGGCCGTGTTCGTCTCGGGGAATGCCCTGGAGATCCTCATTGGGAAGCAATTCGGCCAATCCTTCGGCAAGTACCACAACGCCGAACCGCTTTCCCTCTTCTTCGCGAGCCACCATCGTCTCCACAATCCGATTGACGACTTTGTCAACATCCATGACGGGGCGTTCGTGGTAACCGTCATCGCTAGCCGGTTCTTGTTTGAGATATTTTCCTTGGATGTCCTCCACACTGATGACCAGACTAGCTTCGCCGGCAATGGCGGCACCATAGGCAAGCCAACCAGCGCTTCGTCCCATGGTCTCAGCTAAAAAATAGGACTGAGTTGCTTCGGCGTCGAAGATGAGGTTGCGAATTTCTGAAGCTAGGGTGTCAACGGCCGTGAAGTATCCAAAAGTAAAGTCAATTCCGGAGTAATCGTTATCAATTGTCTTGGGTAGATGCACGATCGGAATCTCGTGACTTCCCGCCGGCAATCCTGCTTGGAAAAGTTTGAATTTATTGGCCGTTTTGAGCGTGTCGTCACCACCGATAGAGATGAGACCGTCGACGCCCAAGTGGCAAAGCGCGTGATAGACTTGCTGTAACGGTTTGCAACGATCTGGGTCTTTCAAATGGGCTGGATGAGAGATGTTTTTACCAGGGTTTGTTCGAGCCGTACCGATCAGGATCCCTTGTGAATTTCGCGTGCGGCTAAGTACTTGATGGTCCAGCGAAATGTAGTCGACGCCCTCTTCCAGCCCAACGTCGGGATCGAAGTTGGCGAGTTTCTCGTAGCCATTGAGAATGCCCAGAACCTGTACATCGTTTCGCAGGAAGGAAACAGCACAGGTCGAAATGACTGCGTTGGCTGCGGGCGCTGGTCCGCCAGCGAAGAGAATCGCTACACGACGAAAGCGATGGTCATGTTGCGGGGGCGCTGCCAAGGTACTGGTGGTAGCGTCGAATGCTGAATCGGACATGGTTCCAACTCCATGGCTTGGCAAGTGCCTTGTATCAGGTGAATTGAGCAAACACGTATTTTGCTAGGTGTCTGGTCAAAAAAACCCGGTCCTTCGTCTGATACCGATATGTGTTTTCGCTTAGGTTTGCCCGGCGTCTTTTTTTAGATGCGAAGCGATTGAAAAATCTCGATGCGAGTATGTCTCACAGAGATCCCTCGTTTCGTCCAGGATCACCCAGGTTTTGCTCACGGCGATAGCAGACCACGCAGAGAACGTTTCTATTTTATCTGGTTCAGGTCGCGTGGGATAGATGAGAAAGATTTAATTGGACGTCCAAGTCCGTTCCACAAAAGTCGTGTCGATCCAGCCTTCGACGAAGTCCGAATGCTTTAGAACTTTTTGGTGGAAGGAGGCCGTCGAACTGATTCCAGTCAAGCGAAACTCAGCCAACGCTCGCTGCATGGTATCAATTGCTTCTCGGCGTGTTTTCTGATGCACGATGAATTTGGCGATCATAGAGTCGTAGTGCGGGGGCACCACGTAGCCGGCGTGTACATGGGTATCGATTCGGACACCGTATCCGCCTGGCAGGACCAAGGAATCGATCGGTCCGGGACACGGCTGAAAATTTTTATCTGGATCTTCTGCATTGATGCGACACTCGATAGCGGCACCTTGAAGTTGTATGTCGGATTGTTGAACAGGCAGGGGTTCGCCGGCGGCTACCGCAATTTGGGATTTAATTAAATCGATGCCGCTCACCAGTTCGGTCACGGGGTGTTCCACCTGAATGCGTGCATTGACTTCGATGAAGTAAAAATTATTGTCCTGGTCGACAATGAATTCTACGGTGCCCGCATTCGTGTAACCGGCTTGTTTTACGAGTCGCACGGCGGCGTCGCACATTTCGCCACGGATTTGTTCGGGCAGATTGGGCGCGGGACTTTCCTCGATGAGCTTTTGGTGTCGGCGCTGCGTCGAGCAATCTCGTTCCCAGAGGTGAACGACATTTCCGTGGTGATCGGCCAGTATCTGCACTTCGATGTGTCGAGGACGCTCGATATATTTTTCCAGGTAGACCCCAGCGTTACCAAAGGCGGCTTCTGCTTCAGTCTTTGCGGCTTGCAGAGCGGATTTAAGCACCAGATTATTCGCGGCGACGCGCATGCCTTTGCCACCGCCTCCTGCTGTCGCCTTAATCAGGATCGGATATCCAATTTCCTCGGCAAGGCGGTTGGCCTCATCTTCCGATTCCACCAAGCCATCACTTCCAGGAACGACAGGCACATTGGCGTTTTTGGCCAGGTTGCGTGCTTGATTTTTGTCGCCCAGCATGTCCATTGCTTCGGGAGAAGGACCGATGAAGTCGATCTTGCAACTACGACAGATCTCATTGAAATGTGCGTTTTCTGCCAGGAATCCGTACCCTGGATGGATGGCTTCGACGTTGCCGACTTCTGCAGCGCTGATCACTCGATCGATCTTGAGGTAACTTTGAGCTGACTTGGCGGGACCGACACAATAGGCTTCGTCCGCCAAATCCAAATAAGCGCTTCCTCGATCCGCTTCACTGAAAATGGCAACTGTTTCGATGCCCAATTCTCGGCAGGCACGGATGACCCGAAGTGCAATTTCACCGCGATTGGCAATCAGGATTCGCTTGTACATAGAAGCAATCTGTAACCCAGGAACTTAATCAAGAGTGGAAGTGCCTTCCCTTGCATGGGGTAGGCGTTACCCAGCAAGCTTGTGCTTATCCATCCGTATTGACCTTAAAGAGTGGCTTGCCGAATTCTATTGGTTCTTCATTTTCGACCAGGACCGCGACGATACGACCTGAGATCTCGGCCGGAATCTCGTTAAACACTTTCATGGCCTCGACGATACAGACGGTTGTCTCAGGGGTAACCAAGTCACCGACTTTGGCAAAGTTTTCCGATTCGGGATTAGGTTTGCTGTAAAACGTACCGACCATCGGACTTTTGATGAAGGCAATATTACGATCATCTTCCGCGGGTGGTGGGCTAGAAGCCTCTGCAGGTTTCGCAGCACCAGCGGCTGCGGTAGCGATAGGTTGCATGACGGCCGCAGGCTCGACCGACAAACTTCCTCGCTGCAATTGAATCCGATCATCTCCTTGGCGTAGGTCTAAACGCGCAAGGTCATGTTCTTTCATCAGCTCCACCAATTGATGGAGTCGGTCCAGGTCAAAGACCCCTTCGCCTTTAGGACTGGATTCCGACATGTATGCCTCCCACCTGCAAAGAAAAATCCAAAAGAAACCATCCTCTATGATACGACGCTCGCTGACAACTCTTTTTCCACATTTGTCAGCACTTCATGTCCTTGTTTTGTCACCAATATGTCGTCTTCGATCCTGATTCCGCCCCACCGAGGCAGGTAAATTCCGGGTTCCACCGTGACGATCATTCCTGGGGCCAAAGGTAGTTTTTGTCCAGGTGCAAGTCGTGGAGCTTCATGAATTTCCAGCCCGATGCCGTGTCCAAGTCCGTGCCCGAAGTACTTTCCATACCCCGCATCTGCGATGATCTTGCGTGCCACAGCGTCAACTTCGTGAAGCGTTCGGCCGGGACGAATGGCTTGGATAGCTCGACGCTGTGCTTTTAACACAACTTCGTATACTTTCTCTAGTTTCGGCGAGATTTTACCGGTGACCAGGACCCTCGTCAAGTCGCTCATGTACCGCGACCCGATGGCCCCCCAATCGATCAAAACCAGATTTGCGTCACCAATCAGCCGATTACCGGGTGTCGCATGTGGCAGGGCAGAACGTTCACCCACTGCGACGATGGGGGGAAAGCTGCAGCCGCTTCCACCGAATAGGCGGATCAACTGATCAATCTGATTGGCGACGTCTAGTTCGGTCTGCTCGGGACGAAGCCCCGCTCGGACCACAGCAAATGCTTTTTCGGCAATTTCTACCGCATGACGCGTTGCGGCAATTTCGCTCCGGTCTTTGATCATTCGTAATTGTTCCACGGCGCCGCTGGTCGAAACAATATCGATCTGCGGCGATGCCTGCTCCAGGCGGGTCAACAGGCCAATCGTCACCGATTCAGCTTCCACGGCCAAAAGACGCACACGAGCGCTTTTTAGCACCTTGGCTAAGGCTTCGTGAATGGATTGCCCCGGTGCCCTCACCACAAGCTTCAAATCAGGACATTCTTCACCAAGCTGAATGGTGTATCGCTCATCTGTAATCAAAAGTTCCTGGTCCGCTCCGACGAAAAGAAAGCTGTCGTCGCCGGTAAATCCCGTCAAATAACTCACATTGACGAAATTTGTTACCAACATCGCGTCAGCGCCAGTACTGCGTATTGCACGTTTGAGTTTGGCTAGACGCTTTTCTGCAGACATCCGTTTCTCTCCTTCTCAGGTTTTTCTTGTATTACAGTAGTGACAGTATGGCATCGGTCTGCGACAAATCGGCCAACAGCACGTCTGGTTTTGCTGGCGAAAGTTGGTCGACCGAAAACACTCCGGTTGCGACAGCAATCGCTGTGGCGCCGATGGCTCGAGCACACTTCACGTCATTGGGCGTGTCGCCAATCACACATACTCGCTCGGGTACCAGATTCCCATTTGCGTGTTGATCTGCCGACGTTATGGCGTCACGAGCGATTTCGTCACGGTCAGCGTGGTGATCCCCATAACCACCAAAATGAAAGAAATCCCACAGCTCGAAGTGACGCAATTTGAGCTCTGCGCTGGCACGGACATTTCCAGTGATCAAACCCAACAGAACATCTTTACGAGCGTGCAGCGACTCAACTAAAGGACGCACACCGGGTAATACCCGTCCGGGACGTTGAGGTAGATTCTCGCGTAGCTGGCTCAAATAAAGCCCGATAAAGGCTTCCCAATTCTCATCCGTTTCGCTGATTCCATGGCGTTCGAATAGTTCCCTGCCAATGCCGCGGTCGCTACGTCCTGACACGAGCAGATTGGCAGGAAAATCTTCTTTCCCAGATTGTTTTTGAACTGCCGTGATCATGGCATCCTTGCCAGCTCCGCCAGTGTTGATCAGAGTCCCATCAATGTCGAAAAAAACAATATTCATTGGGAATCACGAAGGGGAAAGCAGTCAATGCCTTAGGCGTGCGTTGGGTGTTGGCGTGTACAACGAGCCAGAGGAAGTCTGTCATTTGAAGGAAGCCAAAGTGTAGCAACTTAGCCACCCGTTGCAAATTCGAGTGGTACAGAAACCCTAGAAGTGATTTCAAATATCCCGTAAGATTGCCTTGCAAGCCTTATCGCTCCCCAGCAAGTGGCATGATTGTCGGTCGGGCAAGGCCATGGCACATTACCCCCTCAACAGTTTTTGATACCGCTGCTAGTCTAAGTTCAGGCTGTTACGGAAACACATGACGTTTGCCACGATTTTTGACGTCGATGGAGTCCTGGTGGACTCCTACCAGGCCCATTTTGACAGCTATCGTTTACTGGGCCAAGAACTTGGTTTGACGATGTCTCCTGAGCAGTTTGACACGCATTTCGGGCGGACTACACGGGAAACAATTGCTGCTGTATGGCCTCAACGAGAATTTTGCGAGGAAGAGATTCGTGCGTTAGACGACCGTAAGGAATTGCTTTTCAGATCTCTTTTATCGGGTCATTTTCCAGTGATGGAAGGTGCTTCCGAACTGCTGGAGCAACTGCATGTTGCTGGCTGGCAATTGGCGGTGGGTTCCTCTGGTCCACCTGAAAACGTAGCACTTGTTATGGATCAGGTTGACCGACAAAATCGAATTCGCGTACGCGTCACTGGACGCGATGTGACACGTGGTAAACCGGATCCACAGGTGTTTCTCATGGCAGCCGAGCGATTGGGAGTGCCTCCAGAGTGCTGTCTGGTCGTTGAGGATGCGGCTGCGGGGGTGACCGCCGCGTCGGCGGCTAACATGGCAACGGTGGGCCTAGTTAGCACGGGACGGACTCGTGACGAACTTTCGGCAGCAGATCTTGTTGTGGGGTCCTTGTGCGAACTGTCGGTCGATACGTTGAAAAAATTGGTGCCAACTCCCTCTTGATTTTAAGAACGGCCGAGTCATAATACAAAAATGCGAACTCCATTGGCCAATCAGTACTTTTATTTTTGGTTTTCCCCTCGCCGTCGTGGGGTCGGAGTCGCTGCATAGTTTTTGAGTGACAACCAGACAAAATGAACCCCGCGAATCGGAAACGGTTGGCGGGGTTTTTTTGTGTTGTGTTGCCAGATAATTTCCCAGCAGTCCATGGACGGTGTCCATACACCTCCGATTTCCAACCCAACCTCAGATCTTTAGGAGAGATGGTTCTATGATCGTTGTCATGAAAAAAGGCGCAACTCAGGAACAGGTGGACCACGTGGTCCAGCGAGTCGATGAACTTGGTCTCAAATCCCACGTGATTGTGGGAACGGAACGTACTGTAGTGGCCGCGATTGGTGAAAAACGCGAGCACATGAAGGAATCGTTGGCTGTGGTGTCTGGGGTGGACGAGATCGTACCGATATTGGCTCCCTATAAAGTGGCTAGTCGGGAAGTCAAACCTGACCCTACCGAAGTCGTTGTTGGAGATATGAGGGTTGGTGCCGGTTCCGTCGGAGTCATGGCCGGTCCGTGTTCTGTCGAAAGTGAAGCACAGATCCTTAGTACCGCTCAGGCGGTGCGGGAAGCAGGTGCAACGGCTTTAAGAGGAGGGGCGTTCAAGCCCAGAACGAGTCCTTACAGCTTCCAGGGGCTCAAGGAAGAAGGCTTGAAACTGATGGCAGCAGCTCGGGACCAAACGGGACTTGCCATCGTCACGGAAGTGATGGCTACAGATGAGGTTGATCTGGTGGCCCGTTACGCGGACGTGCTTCAGGTGGGAGCACGGAATATGCAAAACTACCGGTTGTTGGAAGCGGTGGGCAATACCGATTGCCCTGTGTTACTGAAACGAGGGCCAAGTGCCACCATCGACGAACTTTTGTTGGCGGCGGAATATATCCTGAATGAGGGGAATCCCAACGTCATGTTGTGTGAACGTGGTATTCGTACGTTCGAGTCCCACACTCGCTTCACTTTGCCTCTGGCGACTGTCACGTACTTGCATCAAAAAACGCATCTCCCTGTGGTGATCGACCCAAGTCACGGAACAGGACACAGTGCTCTCGTACCGGATATGGCTGCGGCAGCGGTTGCCATCGGTGCCGATGGACTCATCATCGAAGTCCATCCTGACCCGGAAAGGGCATTGAGTGACGGATATCAGTCACTCAACTTCGCGCAATTCCAGGCGACCATGAAAAAGTGTCGATGCATTGCCGACGCGGTCGGCAAAAAAATGTAAGGCCATCGTCTGTTGAGTGTATAGAAAAGCAGGATTTGGAGGCGAGCGGGTACGTGAAGTATAGCGTTCCAGTTTTTCCGAATTCAGCCTGTGACGACCCTCGTGCGTCCAGCACATGTCGTTCCGCAGCCGGTGTCGGTTCTCAATGTGTTTTCCCGATGAGCCAAGAGGCTGTTGAATGAATCGTAAAGAGGAACGCTGCAACGTCCCCAGATATTTTCGTGGTCAACTTTTGTTTTTTTCACCTTGGCTGCAAAAACGGGATGACGTGCATTCCAGGGTGAACAGACCACGTAGGAGTAGCTTGCTATAGCTTTCCATTCGGGAGTGTGGCCGAACTTACACCTGATGTGATATCAAGAATCCGAACGATGACCGTCGATTCCCGATGAACTGATTTGCCCACGGTAGAAGAGGCTATTATGGATTTTGGCCAAAATTTTGGAAACCGTTTCTAAGCCCAATCCAACCCGGTTTCTGCCTTCACACGCTCGGCGAAATCGCCGATAAGGCCACCGATGACATCCCAACGATCCGCACGGCGAAGTTCAATGTCGCCCTGTTGGTTGATGCGAACGATGGTATCGTCTTTGAGCCCAGACGATTTCAGGTCGTCTGCGTGCAATTCATCATCCTTGACTAGCTCGGACAAGCAACTTCCTGTCATTTCGATAAACTTCATAGAGACACCTTCATGTTGCGGCTTGCCAGGCTCTGTTCCTTCCGATGGTCTCCCGACGATTTTGGCGTCGAGTAGCAATTCTCATGCAAACGAGTTTTTGGTTTCAGGTACTCGTCCACGACAGTAACCATGTATGTTATCACAGCCAAGGTCTTTCAGCTATGCCCCAAAGTCCGGAGTTCTTCACGAACGGTTTGAAACAGTCGTATCATTTCTTCGACAGTTAATTGCTCGGCGCGCGTTTCGCCGCGCCAGCCTAGAGTTCCTAGGATACGATCGACATCGGGTTTGGTGAATTGGCCTTTGTAGGCGCTCAGTAAGACGCGCCGGAGCAGTTTTCGGCGATGGAAGAACATGGACCGAACGAAGGTATGAAAAAGATCTGGATGCGGAATGCGTTCCCGAAGTTTTGCCTGCGGTTCGATATGAATGATCGCTGAATTGACTTTAGGCCGAGGCCAAAAACAACTTGGTGGCATCACTCGCACCACCTGCACCTCACATTGGCTTTGTATCCAGATGCTCAGTGCACTGTAGTCTTTGGTTCCAGGCGATGCGATCATCCGATCTGCCAATTCTTTTTGGATGGTGACCGTCATAGAAGTGGGAAAAATGTCGGTTGACAGTAAATTGGAAATGATCGGTGTTGCCACGTTGTAGGGTAAGTTGGCGACCAGCTTGAAGTGACTCGCTGAACCTTCTTGGATTGGTTGCCTGACTGCTTGGAGGACATCCGGGTGTAACAGGTTTTTGTTTTTAAGTACGTCCTGTTGGAGCATCGTCACGTTTTCGATAGCTGCGAGGGATTCGCGTGCCAGCTGATGCAGTGTTGCATCGATTTCGACCGTGACGACGTGCGCCGCCGATTTCGCCAACAACGCCGTTAGGCTCCCCGTTCCGGTGCCGACTTCTAGCACGACGTCGTTATCGGATAGGTTCGCCGATTCCGCTATCAAGCCAAGCAGGTTTAGATCGATCAGGAAGTTCTGTCCGTGACGTGTGTCGGGTCGAATACCAGCTTCGGCGAATCGACGTATCAGGTAGCTTGTTGTTTGCCGTTCTGACATAGGGAATTACAGGGAAAAGAGCCGTCAAAGATGGAAATGGGATTGCTGGCTTCCAATGTGCGAGCATGATTAGTTTGACTGTAGTTGTCGTTCGACGTATTTGGCCAAGATGTCAGTTTCGATGTTCATTCGGTCTCCGGCTTGCCGGTCCCCCAAAGTTGTCAATGAGAGCGTATGTGGGATGAGGGCGACGCTGAACTGACAGTCGACGACTTTGACAACAGTCAAGCTGACACCATCCATAGCGACCGAGCCTTTACTTACTAATTGCGAAGTGAATTCGGGAGGAACTTCACACCATATCTCCGACCAATCTCCTTGATCATTCCGTTGTGTAATGGTTCCGACGGTGTCGATGTGCCCGGTTACCCAGTGGCCACCCAATTCGTCTCCGACCCGTAACGACCGTTCGAGATTGACCACGTCGTTTGTCTGTAAATCGGAAAACGTGGTACGTCGCAAGGTTTCTTCGCCCGCTTCGAACGTCAAAGTGTCCGCGTTGTTCCCGATTACGGTCAAACAACATCCATTTACGGACACACTCGCCCCTAGATCAATGCCTGCGGTGAAACCACTAGCAGAAATTGACAGGAGTTTGCCGGGAGGTTGGTCCACGATGCTTGTGACCGTACCTGCCGTTTCGACGAGGCCCGTGAACATGGAATTTATTGTGCCAGTGGAAAAAGATGAATGTGAAGCTTCGACGGTTCAATCAAATTTAAAGAAACCAAAGCGTTTCGGCTAGAAGCGGTTTCGAAAATAGGAGCCGCGTGGTTACCATTCAAGGGCCCTGACTTTGGCAGTCAATGAGTGATGTATAGGTAGCGGAACGGTGTAGGCCGTCCTGCGATCCCGCGCTTCGAACCCGAGAAATAAAGGCCACGAATTATTGGAAATGATTTCGAAAGCCTTGTGCGGCGGTGTAGGAATGCCATTGTACGGGTCGTTGCAAGTTCCCGCGAACCTTAGGACGACGCTTTCAATGCAACCACTTCTAGTCAACGTATGTGCTCTCGCGTTACAATGGCGTCCTGTGAGGACGTGCGTCCAGGGCGGGATGAATCTATCGAGATGACTTTAGCAACGAGAAATACCGATGAGTAGCAGCAAAATCTCTCAGATCCACGGACGACAGATTTTGGACAGCCGGGGAAATCCAACGGTTGAGGTGGACGTTTTCCTAGAAGATGGTTCGTTTGGTCGTGCGGCCGTGCCCAGTGGGGCGAGCACCGGGCAGCACGAAGCCTGGGAGTTGCGTGACATTGACCAGCCAGCCTTTCTCAAAAAAGGCGTCACGACAGCGGTACGCAATGTGAACATGGTCTTGGCTGAGCTGCTTTGTGGCGAGGATGCAGTCGACCAGGGTGCGATTGACCAAAAAATGTGTACTGAAGACGGCACTTCGAATAAAGAAAGGTTGGGGGCCAATGCCATCTTGGGCGTGTCGCTGGCCGTGGCGAAAGCTGCCGCTGCCCATCAAGGACAGCCGTTGTTCCGCTATTTGGGCGGTCACCAAGCATCGCTCTTACCTGCTCCGATGATGAACATTGTCAATGGTGGTGAGCACGCGGATAACTCGGTGGATATACAGGAATTTATGGTGATGCCACTTGGGTTCGACAGTTTCAGTGAGTCCTTGCGGGCTGGTGTGGAGATATTTCACCATCTCAAGAAAGTCCTGCAAGATAAGAAACTAAATACGGCGGTGGGGGATGAAGGAGGGTTTGCACCTGATCTGGGAAGTAACGAGGAAGCGCTTGACTTAATCATGCAAGCTATCGAAGCAGCGAATTACCGTCCTGGCGAACAAGTTCGCATTGCTTTGGATGTGGCCGCCACGGAACTCTACGATCCCGAAAGCCAGCGTTACGAAATAGATGGAAAAGAGATCGAAGCGGCCGGAATGGTCGATTTTCTGGCGTCTTGGGTAGAGCGGTATCCCATTTGTTCGATCGAAGACGGTTGTAGCGAAGACGATTGGACCGGTTGGAAGCTACTTACGGACCGACTTGGTGACCGCGTGCAACTGGTTGGCGACGACCTGTTCGTCACCAATACGAAACGGCTGCAGGATGGAATCGATCAGGGAGTTGCCAACAGCATCCTGATCAAGGTCAATCAGATAGGCACGTTGACCGAAACAGTGGAAGCCATTCAATTGGCGAGCCAACATGGATATTCCAGTGTGACCAGCCATCGTAGTGGAGAAACCGAGGATGCCACGATCGCAGATCTGGCTGTTGCGCTGGAAACGGGCCAAATCAAAACCGGTTCAGCGTCGCGCTCTGACCGTATGGCCAAATACAATCAGCTTTTACGGATCGAAGAGCAGTTGGGTGCGGAAGCTCGTTATGCGGGAAGGCATTTTCCAAAATAGTTGCCCATCGCCCCCAATACACACAACGGCTCATAGCGGTTTCTGTTCTTCATATTCGTAGATTTTCCAACGCCCCTTCTCGTTGCGAAAACGTACAATAAAACGTCGGAAGTAATGGATGTCTTGCAGGAAGCCTTTACGGCCACTTCCGACTACCAAGCCCTTCAGATCTGCTTCTGCCATCTTTGTACCGCCTTGTGAAAAGATGGTCACTTCCGGGCGTCCCTTGATGTCGGCGTCTTTGATTTCGATCTGGTGCATCTGTCGTTCCACCTGCTGACGCAATCCGGGCGCTGTGGATGCGACGTGTGTTGCCACAATGAGTGGTTCGTTCTTTTTGAGGTCTTGTGCGATCTGTTCCAACGTCACCACGACGGCTTCCCGATCTGTGACCACGAATCGCTCGATCACCAACGCCGTCCCACACAGAATCAAGGTTCCCACCATTGCCAAGATCATTGAGCTGCGACCGGTTTGGATCCAGACACCCAAGAGTATGGCTTCAGAGACAACGACGAGAAAAAGAATTACTAAAGTGTCTTCGAAGAGCCAAGACATCATAGATTCTCCGTTTCCATTGAGAGCAACGGATTTGCGCCCTGAATCTACTAATTGTTTAAACGCGATGACTGCCACCGTTGCCACCACAGTATTGTCCAGGATAGCAACGCCACAATACCGAGTCCGAATAACAGAGGCCGCATGGTAATGCGAGTCAGAAAAGGTTGAGGAAGTGGTTGTTCAGTCCCTTCGTCAAGAATGGTGGTGCCCGACAATTGTCGGGCACGATACTCGCGCTCGATCTGCGCTTGCCGGAAAGAGATTCTTTCTGTTCCCAGAACAAGTGCGACAATGCCTCCGCTGGAAAACAGGCAGATCCAGAACCAAGGTGATTCGGTGAGAGCCGGAAGAGTCCGTACACTAGTCATACGAATATTTTACCGGCGACGGCAACCGTTGGACAGTTCAGCACCTTGTGTAGATCAGGGGGCATGAGGTTCGATGAACCGTCCGGCTTACCCGTCCATGTCCCCCGGCGGCATTCCTTCGAGAGGGTCTCGCCAAGCTTCGTCGCGTCGGTAAAAGAATTGCGTGTCATAAGGGTCTTGGCGGGGGGCTCGTCCCTGAGGCCGTGTACGGCGGTCGTACCACGTGTCATTGGTGAACGGCTGAGCGTAGGGCAAGCGTCTGCTGTCGGGAAACCCAACGCCTGGCCCAACACCTGGCCCAACACCTGGCCCGAAACCTGGCCCGAAACCTGGCCCAACTCCGTAATATGGTGCGTATCCGAATTGAGGAAACGGCGGTCCCCACATGTCGTAGGGCACGGAATATGGGCGATATGGGAATTGCCATTCGCCATAAGGTCTTACCGGTTCACCCCACCGAGTAACACGTACGTAATTGTCGCTACTATCACCCACGCGAATACTGCTCCGTTCGTGGTGATATCCACTCTCGACGAAGTCGGGACGAGCCGGCCAATAGAATGGTCCGACAGGTGCAAATTGTGTGACTCTTGTTCCCGTTTCGGGGCTGTGGGTGTAGTAGGATGGGTCGGAAATCCATTCGGCAGATTCTATCTGTCCGAAACAGCAAAATAGCACCACAAAACCGGCAAGGAAGGAGTTAAAGTGCCTCATGGAGAGCCTCGCGGGAAAGATGGTTGCCTGGCCGTCAAATGCACGATGAGCCTTACCTAGTGAAGCAAACCCCGTTCCACTCAGCGGACCTCACTTATTAAGGGGGTGACCGTAGATAGAACCGTTGGAACCATTCTTTTTGTTGACAAAAAAACACGTGCTGTGTTGCTAAAAGACAACACCACAGCGGAAAGACGTGAGGCAGAAAGATGGGGGAGGCGGCGGTAGCTGGCTATGGGTTTCTGCGGACCATCAGCTGTTCGCCCTCAGGGTCGTATTCGTATTTGTGACCGGCTGGGAGTTCCGGGAGGTGGATTTTGTTGGCCCCAATGATGTGTTGCATGAATTCTTCTTCTGTTCGCGGAGCGTTACCCTGCAGGGCCTTGTAGAGTTGCATTGCGTGCGGAATTTGGATTTCGAAGACGACTTTTTCTTCTGTTCGCATCAAGGCTCGAATCGGTGTCACTACCAGCCCAGTTTCTCCCTTGTAGTTCTGAGCTCGCTTGCCGACTTCCGTGATCACGGGTTCGGTGACGGTTTCGACCGTTTGGTGACCGCTGGTATTTTCTTCTGCTGAACTTTCATTTTTCGTATGACCTTGTCCATTTATGGGCGACCCTGGTTGGGAGAGCTGATTGCAGCCTGTGGAGTGCACCAGGCAGATCAGCATTGTCAATGCGCGGGAGATGCGGCTGACAATTTGCAAGGGACTCATGGTTAAAAATCCCATTCCCGCAGGCGGGACAGTTGTGCTTTGTTCGTTAAGTTGTAATCGAGTGGTGTCAATGTGATAAACCCATCATCGAGTGCTGTAATGTCGGTCTCGTGTTCGGTTTTTTCGGGTGGTGGGTCTGTCGTCGCCCAAAAATAAGTTCGACCCACAGGATCTTGTCGCCGAATAAAATGGTCACCGTAACGAGCTAGTCCCATGGGAACCACGCGGACATCGGGCACGTCGGGGCTTTGAATGGCAGCTGTGGGAATGTTCAGGTTGTAGAGTGAGCCACCCTGGTCGTTGTCCTGCAGGATACGTTCAATCATACGACCTGCGATTTGTGCTGCCTTGGGGAAGTTGGCATGTTCGTCATATTCCAAGGAGACAGCGATACTCGTAATGCCAAAAAAAGCACCTTCAATGGCGGCAGCGACGGTACCCGAATAGAGCACGTTAATACCGGCATTAAGTCCACCGTTGATGCCGCTGACCACGAGCTGAGGTCGTTCTGGGCAGTATTCGAAAACTCCGAGTTTCACGCAGTCAGCCGGACTTCCCCCGACGGCCCACCCTCGGCGAACATCACCGTCGTACACTTCTCGACAAATAATGGGGCTAAGGTAGGTAATGGAGTGACTGACGCCACTTTGTTCGGTGGCTGGGGCGACTACCGTGATGTCGCCATATTGTTGGAGAACTTCTTTGAGGGCATTCAGGCCTGGTGCGTAGATCCCATCATCATTGGTTAGTAGAATCTGCACGATGGTTGTTCTCAAGACCGGCGTTCGTTGCGATGGACCATATTCGATTCTTGCAACTTAGCGCGGACGGTGACAGGTGGCCCTGAAGGTGCTTATGGCCCTGAAGGTACTTGGTGCGTCCAAACCATGCGGATGAGTTCGCTCATTTAGCGATGGAATTACAGGATAACGCTTTCTGCTAATGAGATCAACTTGCGACCTATCAGATCGCCAATTGACACACGGCATTGCAACGATAAAACTAACCCTTTGCGCAATAATGAAATGGACGATAGCCTACGCGGGGTAAGCCCCTTAATTTCCCATGCAAGAACAGATTGTCGTTGAGGAAACAACCGGTTCTCAAGTTGCCCAACAACGAATATTGGTGTTGGACTTTGGTTCGCAATATGCGCGACTGATTGCACGGCGGGTTCGTGAACAGCACGTATATTGTGAGATCGTCAAGCATGACATCTCACCGGAAGCGATTAAGCGCCACCACGCAAAGGGTTTGATCCTGTCAGGTGGCCCTTCCAGCGTCTACAGCAACGCCGCTCCAAAGTGCCATCCGGGCATTTTTGACATGGGGATTCCCGTATTGGGAATCTGCTATGGTATGCAGCTTGCGTGCGACGAATTGGGAGGTAAGGTGCATAGCGTGCCGTCTCGAGAATACGGTAGAGCCAAGTGTCATACGAATTCTGGAGACGCACTGTTCCAAGGGATTCCGGAAGAAGTAGATGTTTGGATGAGTCATGGCGATCAAGTGACTCAGATTTCCGAGAATTTCGAACCTTTGGCTTCGACCGGCACCTGTCCCGTGGCGGCCGTCAAGCATCGTGAGTTGCCTATCTATGGTTTGCAGTTTCACCCCGAAGTTACACATACCGCGCATGGTGACCAGATATTGCGGAATTATGTACTGAGCATCTGTGGTTGTGATGGGGCTTGGCAGCTTGGTGCCTTTGCGGACGAAACTGTGGAGCGTTTACGACAACGCGTTGGGCCAGGTCGTGTGATTTGTGGGTTGTCGGGAGGTGTTGATTCGTCCGTCACGGCAGCGTTGCTTTATCGGGCCATTGGTTCTCAGCTTTCCTGCATCTTGGTCAACAACGGATTATTGCGCAAGGCGGAGCAGGAGACAGTGATTTCGGAATTTTCCAATCACTTTCAAACGGACCTGCATGTTGTAGCTGCTGAGGACCTTTTCCTAGACGCACTTAAGGGAGTGACCGACCCACAGGAAAAACGGCTTCGTATTGGCCACACATTCATTGAATGTTTCAAAAAAGAAGCAGAAAAGATCGAAGATGCTCGTTTTCTGGCTCAGGGGACGTTGTACCCGGACGTGATCGAAAGTGGTGCTGCTCCCGACGGACCGGCCGCAACGATCAAGCTACATCACAATGTTGGCGGGTTGCCTAGTGAGCTAGGTTTCGAGCTGATTGAACCTTTGCGTGATTTGTTCAAAGACGAAGTGCGCCGTTTGGGGATCGAGCTGGGATTGCCTGCTGAGTTGGTGTGGCGGCATCCTTTCCCCGGCCCTGGATTGGCGGTGCGTTGCTTAGGACCTGTGACCCGCGAAAGGCTTGACATCCTTCGCGAAGCCGACGTCATCGTCGTGTCGGAGATCAAAGAAGCCGGCTTATATCGTCAAACGTCACAGGCTTTTGCCGTGCTGTTACCGGTTCAGAGTGTCGGTGTTATGGGAGACGCGCGGACGTACGACAATACGGTCGTTGTCCGTTCGGTCGATACCGACGATTTCATGACGGCAGATTGGAGCCATCTACCCTACGATCTGTTGTCACGGATGTCGACGCGGATCATTAATGAAGTCGATGGCGTTAATCGCGTTTGCTACGACATCAGCAGCAAACCACCGGCCACCATTGAGTGGGAATAGTCTTTGTTAGCCCGAATAGAAGTCGGTGCGCCAAGGTTACCGCTCCGCGACGCTCAACGTGCATCCGTTCCCACCGCCGAGAACGAACGCACGTGGCGGCGCGATTCGGCTGGCTCATGCGATCTTAGCGTCGCACGGCAGCCTCTTCGTTGGCACCCTGAGACTCATCTGCCACGGTTTCTCGGTCAATTTTACCGTAGAATCGTGTGGTCTCTTGAGCAGCCAACTCAGTGTCCGGATCTTGGCAGGTGACTTCCGCGCGAAAGATGTGGTCACCGACTTCACTAGCTTTGGCGGTAATCTTGAACAGGAATTCCTGGCCAGGTCCGATCTGGTCGATTTCTTCAAAGACGACTTGGCCCGGTTCGATCCGTGCTTCGCCTCCGAGTACTTCCGTAGCCTCAATTCCTTCTGAGAAGAACGCGTAGACGCGGATAGATTCTGCCGGTTTTGAACCCCGATTCACCAAATGAACCTCATACACAGCTGTATCGTCAATCGACACAGGCCCTTGCGGATCCTCTATGGTCAGCTTCAGGTCTGCCAGTGCTTCCACCATGGTCACAGTGGACTGGAACGATGCCAGGTCGTCAGCCGCTTCAGCGACCACTTCAAGTCGGTTAGCACCGGGAGTACCTAGGACGCATTTCAGACTAACTGTACGTTGAGCTCCTGGAGATAGGCTGTCTAGCGTCCAGGTGACTCGACCACTTGTCTCGTCGTACTGTGCATTGTTTCCGCCACCGTTCACATAAGCAGCACCTTGAGGCAAAACGGCAGTAGCTACCACATTTTCTGCGACAGCGTCGCCGGAGTTAACGACTCTTACGTCGTACTCGGCCACGGTTCCAGCGTATTTGACTTCTGGTGCCGCCAGGGAAACTTCCAAATTGGCGCGACGGACCAATACCTCTTCTGACACTTCTGCGCGTAATCCGTTGTTTCCGAAGGCCTGAGCGCGAATCCAGATCTGTCCCGGCTGTTGAGCCGTCAGTTCGACATCAATCTGTTCGCTACGGCCGGCTTGAAGTGTACCGAGTCGCCGCACACCGGCAGCGTCGTTGCGATTGATTGGTAGCAGATTCAGCACTACGTTCTCGGCATCCCCAGTTCCGGGATTCCGGACGATAATGGTGTAGACCTTGCTTTGACCATAAAGGATGTCACTGGGCCCGGTAAGCAATATTTCTAGCTTAGGCTCTTGCACATCGATCTGTGCAAAAGAAGCCTCTGGATTGAACGACCAATTGACGGCAAGTTCAAATGGGTTGTTGTCTCGTGGCACCACATGGATGGTGATCTCTTCGATGGAATGTGGGTCGACTTGTTCGATGTTCCAGCGAACACGCCCCTCTTGCTCACCCACTGCTTCATGTCGAGCGCGACCATTCGTGGCATTTGCTTGGGTTACGTCTGCTCCTGAGGGAATTTTGACATCGATCACGACACCGTTGGCAGGCTGGTCACTAGCATTTTGCACTTTCAAAATGTATGCCGATTCTTTGCCGACCACGACCGTCCTCGGGCCGTGCGTGACCACGCGCAGTACAGGACTTTGGCTCGTGAAGATAGGTTCATCCGCAGGTGTAGTCTGATCTCCGGCTTGTGAACCAACCGGTGTCACTTCCGATAATCCCTTGTTAAGGAGAGGCTCGGTCGTTACAGCTGGATCGTTGTTTGACACAATGATCTCTTCTTTTTGTGGTTCCTGAATCGGCAGGCTATTGGAAAGTGGTTCGGAATCCCGTGACAGAGGTTGCAGGCCACTTTCCTGCACTACTTCAGCCGATAGCACAGGGTCGTCGGTACCCTGTTCTTGGATTAGGTCGGTACCCTGTTCTTCGATTAGGTCGGTACCCTGTTCTTCGATTAGGTCGGTACCCTGTTCTTCGATTCGAAGAGCGTTGACGTTAGTGTTTGTCTCACTGGCCGTACTTTTCAGCTTAAGGGGCCGGTGTTCCACAACCAGGTCATTGCTGCCGTCAACCAATTCATGATCTGCGGTTGGTTCCAGTTTGTCTGAGACCACGTCGTCAGACGATCCTTCTGGAATGGCAGTCAACGAAGGTTCTTCCTGTGAATTGCTGGAAGTACCTGATATTGGATCGGAGGAACTAACATCCACAGCCGTTTTATTCACAGGTGTGGGACGACCTGCCTGAAATCTTTTCGGATCGCGTTCCGACAACGATTGTCGAATGGACTTCATCCGCTGACGCAGAGAAGTTGCGCGGCGACCTCCCGACTGTGACCTGGATCCACTTTCTAAAGCAGTACTGCGTGATCGGCGTGAACTGGGAAATGTTTCCACAGTCGAATTGGTGGAACCAACGTTCAACTGAGCCGGTTTCGCGGGAGTTGGAGTAGGTTCGTCGGAACCGTAGGCCGAATGAATTCTGATTCCGACTGCTGTCATAGAACCAATGACGACGAGTGTCAGGAATCCGGTTAAATTGACATGGCGTTGCATTTGTCCACCTCGGGTGAGACGTTGAGATTTTGACATTGCGAACCATATCGGTTAGACAGACAACGAGGGTTTAGTCGACTTCACGGGTTTGTATGAAAAGTTCGGATTAGTGGGCTGCGAAAGATAAGCAAGCTGTTAAATATTTTCCGGAGATTTGATGCGCTCGTGGACGTTTCGGTGCTTGCACCTCATGCTATCCCCTCTCTAAGGAGTGATTTTCAGCTGTTGGCACGGCACATTGCCCTTCCCGAATCGAAGCGTTGACCGTTCTGGGGCAGTTGTTGCGTAAAGCGTTAGCAGTTGCCAGATGACGCAATTTTTTTCTTGGGATTCTGCAGGTGACTTCTTTCGTGCGTGTTGATCCGCGAAACCTACTTGCAACAATTCTGCGATGCGGTAGAGTCCCTTTCTCACCTTATTGATCCCACCCTGTCGTCGGGCGCGCAGGGGAACATTGAATGTTCCAGGCTGCATGGAATAAGGAGACGCTAGCACTTCGGTGGCTTATTCGATGACCAGAAAGGAATGCGTTGATGAACGTCGTTGCCAGTTTACTTGTTCTTACCTCGTTAGCGCTCACCGCTCGTCCTACTGAGACTGACTGGGAATCCCATTATGGGAACGCGTTGAAAGAAGCTCGATCCGAAAATCGTCCTTTGATCGTTATCTTGGAAGATGGGGAAGCTTCAGTGACCGATCCATTCACGCTGCAGTTATTGAATGGTGTAGTGGACGAGACAGTCTTGGACGACTATGTGCTTTGTCGAGTCGACGTGTCGACTACCTACGGCCACAAAGTCGCTGGGGCCTTTCGAACGCCCAGCGTTCCCCACTTGGTTGTTACCGATCGCCAGGCCCAGCAGATCTTGTACCGTCATACAGGGACGCTTTCGTCCGATGACATTGCTGTCACTTTGTCCAAATTTCGTGATGATCGCCAAAACAAACTGGGAGTCGAAGCGGTTGACGACGAGGAGATTCGTGCGACGAGCGAAACGGGTGTAAAATCGGACCGTGACAACACGACGGCCGATCCTGCTAAAATCGCTTCGGCAGCCGCAGAAACCAAGGATTCCAATGACGGTAGCCGATATTTTTCTTCGACGTCGTCATTGTTCCGTGGACAGTCCAATGGAACACGATCGTTCACTAATCGCTATATTCGTTCTTCGAATTCGTCGAAGAACACTTCCGCTGAAGGGCTTTCTTCTGCCGTTCCAGCGCCAGATTGCAATACGTGACGGCGCTAGCATTGCAAGCCCGTGTGGCTTGAATTCAAGTTTTCAGCGAATGAGAAATCCGCTACGTTATGGCTCATGAATGAGCCGCTCTGTTTTGAGGAATTACGAGTCGGTGATCGTTGGGACAGTCCTGCTCGAACGATCACGGAGACCGACCTTGTGAATTTTTCCTGCATGACGGGTGATTTCGATCCGTTGCACGTTGACCATGAGTTTGCTCGTCGATCTGTGTACCGTCGTCCCGTAGCACATGGCCTGTTAGGGTTGTCTTTTTTGGCTGGGCTTAGCAGCCGCAGTCCTGCCATGTGCAATATCGCGTTACTCAGCATTCGGGACTGGCGGTTTGTAAATCCACTCCATGTCGGCGACACCGTTTCGGTTATCACCATGGTCAAACAACTTCAGGCACAAGGGCGGCGGAGCGGTCGGGTCATTTGGCACCGACAATTGGTTAATCAGGACGAGATGGTCGTTCAGGAAGGCATGCTGGAAACGCTGGTAGAGATGCGAACAGCAGGGCGACGCGATCAGTCCGTGCCAACTCCACATGTTGTCTCTGACCAGCAGGCTGCTGGTGTTCCGCCGTCTAGCAAAAGATCGCGCTGATCGATTCGTCGTGGTGAATCCGTTTGATAGCCTCACCTAAGAGCGGGGCGATTGATTCGATGTGAATCTTATCGATGAGCTGACTGGAGTTTAACGGGATCGAGTTCGTCAGGACAACTTTTTCGACCGGCGCTTCGATCAGTCGCTCAACGGCCGGGCCACACAGTACTCCGTGTGTGGCTGCCACAAAGATTTCTCGAGGGTTAGCGGATTGCACGAGTTTGGCGGCGCCGCAAATAGAGCCAGCCGTGGTTATCATATCGTCAAACAAGATGGCGACACGTCCCTCGATGGGGCCTCCGATGAGGTTTTCTTGCTGGGTTTCGTCGGCGCTACTACGGCGTTTGTCCACAATTGCCAGACTTCCTCCCAGTCGTTTGACATGTCCCAGTGCCCGTTTGATGCTTCCCTCGTCAGGGCTGACGACCACGATGTCATCTGGAGTCAGCCCAAGCTCATGAAAGTAGGCATTTAATACGGGGGCTGCATAAAGGTGATCGACAGGTACGTCGAAGAATCCCTGGATCTGTGGAGCGTGCAAGTCCATGGTGAGAACACGGTCTGCTCCAGCTCGTGCAATCAGGTTGGCCACGAGTTTTGCTGTAATAGGAACGCGTCCTTCGTCCTTTCGGTCTTGTCGAGCATAACCAAAATAGGGAATCACTGCTGTAATGCGAGCCGCACTGGCTCGTAGGCAGCTGTCGATCATGATCAATAGTTCCATCAAATTATGGTCGACAGGTGGACACGTTGATTGCACTAGAAAGACATCACGTCCCCGGACGTCTTCGAGGATTTTGCATTGGATCTCGCCATCGGGAAAATCTTCCAACGACCGTTGGCCCAAAGACAGATTGAGGAATTCACACAATTGTTCGGCCAGCGGCTCATTTGCTCGGCCACTAAAAATTTTCAGTTCTTTCATGGGTTTTTGCAGAATGATCCAACGGAGAGATGTGTTACGGTGTTAAGTTTTCCAAGCCACTGTTAATCCAAGCCACTGTTAATCCAAGCCACTGTTAATCCAAGCCACTGTTAAGTAGATGCACGAAGTGGTTTCAACACCCGAATGATGGATTTCCTAGGTGATCGATTGCTAAAGTCCGTGTCACGGCAGCCTTCATACCTTTTAACCAACTCGTTTTTGAACGTATTCCAGATGAAGGGATGTCCACGAAACCGCATGTGGTTACAGGACGGAGCCTACATGGAGTGTGATCAACCACTGCATAGGCTACTCAAACTTCACACAAATTTCAAAGAGGCTAAAATGATTTAGGCGTCCGACGCATCCTGATAACCCATTTTTCGCATTTCAGCATCCACAATGGCCAATTCCTCCAGTGTATTGATGCTAAGAGATTCGCAGGGTTGAAGCACATTCATGGCTCGTACGTCCTCCCCATTTTGCTTCAGGATTCCGGGACAATCTGTGATGTAATATTCGCCTTTGCTGTTGTCATTGGTGAGGCGTTCCAAGGAAAACAACAGCCGCTGGCAGTCGAAAAGATATGTGCTCATATTGACTTCGGTGATTTGTTTTTCCGCTTCTGTGGCTTCCTTTTCTTCAACAATTTTTGCAAATCTTCCTTCTCCATCCCGCACGATGCGTCCCAAACCGGAGGGATCCGTTTTTTGCGTTGTTCCCAGGATACAGGCAGGTTGAGCTTCGTCATACGTTTTCATCAGGGCTGCAATCGAATCCACCTGAATCAATGGTGAGTCGCCTGCTACAACCAATACGGCTCCTTCATGTGATTCCAGGAATGGCTTGCAAATTTTGACGGCGTGTCCAGTCCCTAGCTGTTCATCTTGGACTGCGTAGTCGACTTGAGGGCGATTTGCCAACTCGGACCGGACGTCGTCAGCTCGGTGACCGACTACGACTACCGTATGGTCCACACCGCATTGCGCTATGGAGTCAAGCACAAAATGGATCATGGGCCGGCTGCATACGGGATGTAGTACTTTGGGCAAATCCGACTTCATTCGGGTCCCTTTTCCGGCTGCCAATACGATTGCCATGCGTCCTGTCATCGTTTTCCTTAAAAAATTTAGAGATTCTATTTGTCGACTTCGCTAGCGTTGCCAACTTTGATCTTTGAGAGGCTGGCCAAGTCGGTTAGGTTTCTATTCTTGTTTCACGGATGAAAGTCATGAGCCAAGGAGGGCTTTTTCATGTTTTCAAAGCGTTGGGCAAGACTTATGCTTCGGCGGCAGTCGATTTGGGTGCCGCTGATCTTCGCTGTACGAAAACCCGTGACGTCACGAGTGCCGAAAACCAATCTGGTTCGGCAAGTATCTTTTTGGGGCGCTGCGTCCGTTCTGCTGTCCTTTTTTGGTTTCTCGGTCGATTTCGCTGTAGGCCTCGAATCAAGCCAGAACTTTATTGTTTTGGTGTCACAGGAAGCTCCACCTGACTTCGCTGTGCGGGTTTTGGCTCGTGCCGAGACCTTCCGGCGTGAAATTGCCGAAGAATGGTTCGGGGAATCGTTACCTCCAAGTGTCGGTCGTGCGATCTTGAATGTCAACCTCTCGGAAACCGATGAACGGGGACTTACTTGGGCCATCGACGATTCTCGACGCACACTCCATACGGTTTACTTAACTGCATCGATCGACGAAGCTCTTGGTTCTCTGTTGAGACATGAAATTGCGCACGTTGTATTGGCGACTCAGTATCCATTTCCACACCGACTCCCAGCGTGGCTTGAAGAAGGGATCGCGAGTCGGTACGACAACGATGCCCGCAGGAAGATTCGCGAGCAGGTACTGCGCTGGATGGCTCGTAGTGGTAATTGGGCAGATTTGGACCGAGTGCTCGCAGCCTCTTCTATTAACGCTCAGGACGAAGTCGCCTATGGGATTGCCTCATCCTTGGTGGAATACTTATTAGCACAAGGTAGTAAGCAGCAACTTCTCAGGTTTGCGGCAGCGGGTAACACCGAGGGTTGGGACCAAGCCGTCCACCGCGCGTACCGCTTTGTAGATGTCGAAAATCTACAGAATTCCTGGCAAGCTTGGGTTTCCGAGAGACACGCCTTAGCTCTAGCTGAATTACCTCGTCCTGAGTAATCTTCCCCAAGGTCCGTTTGACTGCCAGGGCCAGTGAGCATTGGGATAGTAGGCGTACGTGGGTCCGTAGTACGTCGTGTAGCCCGTAGTTGGTATCGAAAAGACCGTTGTGATTGGGGTTTGTGACGAATCGATCCCTGAACTACTGCTTGGGCGAAAAGTTGTCGTTTGTGGGTTCTGTTGATGGGCCAAATTTTGCTGCGAGACGATGTCAATGGCCTGTCGATAACTCGGAGCTCCTATGGTCCAATTCTGTAAAACTTGTCCGGGCAATTGTGTTGTGACGGTCCCCACAGGAACTTTCAGTGTCTTTTGTTTTTGGGGTTCAATGACCACCTGTTGGCCATTTACGATGATCCATTGAATGCCGTCCATCTTGTTCGTCACAACAAACTCACCGTCGTCTTGGATGGACTCGTGGACCGCCTTGGACATTTGTTTTCGGAAATCTGGATTTTCCATGCTGCTGTCTAGGCGAAGGTAGGTGTTTCCGTCCAAATCGTCGGATACCACAGCATCCAAAAGCTGTTGTTGTTCCGCGATTTTTGTGTGAAGCGCTTCTTGTACCGTATCCAATTGAGTCTTGAGTTGTTCAAACTCGGTACGTAGCTCACTTTGAGCTTCTGCGACATCATCAACATCGGATTGGAGGTCTTTATAGGCGTTGAAACCAAGTTGCATGCGCTTGGTGATCATGGCGAACTGTTGATCTATTCTTTGCACAAGATCGTCCAATGTTGCGATGGCTTCTGCATTGCCATTCTCCGGAGGGACGGATTTCATCGGCCGTTTATCCACTTCATTTTTCGCAGAATTATCGCTGGGCGAATGAGTGTTATCTGTAGCGCCACCTTGTGCTGCCGCAGTGGTTGTAACAGCGACGGCCAACATGCAACTCACAACAAAACGAGCAATCATCTACGAACCTCTTGGGTAGTAAGGTACTCTGTTTAGCACGACGAATAGAATGTGACAGAGGGCAGTAGCAAGTGTTTTTAAAACGCTTTGTTAAGCCCCATTCACATCCTCTTTAGCTTAAGGGCCGAGTGTGACAAATCAAGGGTTCAACAACTTGTTTTCCTTTTGTATTTACGCAGTTTCATCATGTTGTGGAGGACGGAAATTCCAGCTTGCTCTCGCATTTTTCGGCACTACCGTGAACTGCGCAAACCTCCCAGCGCACTGCGGACAAAGACAGTTTTGGCTGGGGAATGAGAATGGCCCCCATCGGCAATGTTACTGACGGAGGGCATCTCAAGGAGGTTTCTTATTTGGAGCAGCGAGATCTCCGCTGTGCCGCCACGTAGCGTGCGAATGTTTTGTTGAAAACCGAGTGTTTTTGACCACTTGGTGTGGGGCTAGGGACGCGATTTAGGTCACCTGGGCACAACCTTCCCAAGTTGACAGTTGACACGAAATTAGCCAAAATTTGCGGTTTCCCCCCCAAGGCGTCGCGGACACTTTGGGGGCCGTTTTTTTTGGTGCTAACCCATGTTGAGGTTCGTTGTGCGGGAGGCTATCGAGAAGGCTGAGGTGCTTATTGAGGCCCTCGGCTGGATCCGACAATTTCGCGACAAAGTGACGGTCATCAAGTTAGGTGGAAGCTTGATGCAAGACGACGATGCGCTCCGTCACGTCCTGATTGACATCGTGTTTATGGAAACGGTGGGCATGCGGCCTGTGATCGTACACGGTGGTGGAGCAGCGATCAGTCGTGCGATGGACGACGCCGGCATCGAGCCACAGTTCATACAAGGGCGCCGCTATACTGATCGGGCGACGTTGGACGTGGTCGAACGAGTGTTGGCGTACGACATCAATGAAGATATTGCTCAACGAATTGAACAGCACGGTGGTCGGGCTATGAACCTGAATTTCCGGACGACGAACGTTTTGTTTGGTGAGCCTATCCAGTTAAAGGGAGAAGATGGTGATCCCATTGATCTGGGACATGTGGGGCGTGTCACACGTGTCGACCGAACCGTCGTCGAAAATCTCAGCTATGCCGGGCAAGTCCCGGTGATCCCCAGCATGTGTATCGACACAGAGACGGGCAACAAATTGAATGTCAATGCAGATACGGCCGCCGAAGCTGTTGCCAAGGCGCTCGGCGCTGACAAGTTGGTTTTTTTGAGTGACGTAAACGGGGTGCGTCGTGATAAAGATGATCCAGAAACCTTAATTGATTCGTTGACTCCCTCGCGAGCACGGCAGCTGATTCAGTCAGGGCATATTGAAAGCGGTATGATTCCCAAGATCGAAGCTTGCTTGGATGTGATTGGTAGCGGAGTCGGAAAAATTCACATTATCGATGGCAGGATCAGACAATCATTGCTTTTGGAGATCTACACAAATCGTGGAGTCGGAACGCAGATTGTGCCAGAAAATGCTGGTCTAACGAACTAACTCTTCGCTTGACGAAACCAATTCGTGAAATAGCACTATGACAACCTCTGAAACGATTAAACTATTTGAACAATATGTGATTCCCAATTATGGGAGATATCCAGTATGCCTGGAACGCGGTGAGGGATCCTTTGTTTGGGATAGCGAAGGCAACCGTTACCTGGATTTGTTTCCTGGATGGGGTTGTAATCTTCTAGGGCACTGTCCGTCGGCCGTGGTGACAGCTGTTCAGGAGCAGGTAGGCCGTCTAATACATGTGCCGAACACCTGGTACATGGAGGCACAGGGACGCTGGGCTCAGCTTTTGTCGGAACATAGCTTTGGAGGCCAGGCATTCTTCTGCAATTCTGGAGCCGAAGCTAACGAGGGAGCGATTAAGCTGGCACGTTTGCATACGCCACCCGAACGTTACAAGATCATTACGTTTGAAGGAGGTTTCCACGGTCGGACATTGGCAGCTACCACTGCCACGGCTCAACCTAAATACCATGAAGGTCTGGGACCGCTCATGGCTGGTTTTGTCTATGCTCCGTATGGTGATCTGGATGCAGTGGAGCGGCTCATCGATGAGGAAAGTTGTGCTATTTTGGTCGAACCTGTTCAGGGTGAAGGTGGTATTCGCATCCCGCCGGACGGGTTCCTACAGGGGCTCCGCAATTTGGCCGATCAGCATGATCTGTTGCTGATGTTTGACGAGGTTCAGGCAGGCTGTGGTCGCACTGGTGAGTGGTTTGCCTACCAGAATTTTGGCGTTGTTCCAGATGTGATGACTTTAGCAAAAGCCATCTGCGGAGGTGTTGCTGGAGGTGCCTTGCTGACGACTCGAGAAATTGCACCGAGCCTGCGGCCCGGTATGCATGCTGCCACCTTTGGAGGTA
>JAKVBZ010000369.1 GCA_022448645.1 Pirellulaceae bacterium | reverse complement strand
CGCGAAACGCATTGCTGTGATTGGTGGCAGCCAAGGAGGTGGCTTTAGTTTTGCGACCGCTGCACTGGACGACCGGATCGCACTCTGTGCTCCCGACATTCCTTTCATGGCTGATTTTGTCCGGTACTTTCAGACAAGCGACTGGCCAGAAATGGATCAATGGATCACAGCTGGTAAAACACGAACTTGGCCGCGAACGTTACGCACACTCAGTTATTTCGATACCATGAACTTGGCGCCGATGATTCGTTGTCCTGTGTTCATGGGGGTGGGGTTGCAAGACGGGGTTTGCCCGCCAGCGACTAACTTTACACTCTATAACCAGGTTGCCGGAGAAAAAGAGTATCGCGTTTATCCCTTTGCCGGACATCGTGTGGAGCCGCAGCATCCGGACCTGGTGTATGCTTGGATCCGAAAGCATTTTGGACTTTAAGCCGTAAAACGGTTTGCAAAAGGAGGATTGGTTTGATGAGAGTTGTTTGGACAGTCCTGGTCGTGATGCTGTTGGCCCAGGTTAGTGAAGCTGCGGAACCGAATATTCTGTTTATCTTTGCCGATGACCAATCTTATGACACCCTTGGACCAGAGGATGATCCCTTGGTTCAAACTCCGCACTTGGATCAGTTGGCTCGCCACGGCATGCAGTTTACCCACTGCTATAACATGGGGTCTTGGACTGGCGCGGTCTGTGTTGCGTCACGAACCATGCTTAACACCGGCAGTACCTTGTGGCGAGCACTCAAGAAAGATGGCGAACTGAGGAAACTACGGCGCAAGCAGAACCCAACCGATGCTTCGCAATTGAATGCCATGTGGGGGCCGCGAATGCGGCAGCTCGGGTATGAAACTTATTTTACCGGAAAGTGGCACGTGCAAGCGGATATCGCAAAGCTCTTTACCCACGTCAAGAATGAACGGCCTGGAATGCCACCCGATACCCGCAAGCCACCGTTTCACGAAGAAGGATATCATCGTCCGGTCAAAGGGCAGCCTCCCAAGTGGAGTCCATACGACAAAAAATTCAGCGGCTTTTGGGAAGGCGGTCGGCATTGGTCTGAAGTGTTAGCAGATGATGCGATCACGTTCCTGCAAGACGCTGGAAAGAAAGCTCGTGAACCCAAGGCGAAGCCGTTCTTCATGTACCTTGCTTTCAATGCGCCACACGATCCACGACAGAGTCCTAAGGAATTTGTAGACAAGTATCCACTTGAGAAAGTGAAGCTGCCAGCTCCCTTTTACGCTCGTCATCCGTACGATACGGCTGGTTTGACGCCGAGCCGTCGAGATGAGAGCTTGGCTCCGTATCCGCGCACCGAGTACGCCGTTAAGGTGAACCGCCAGGAATACTATGCCATCATTACTCATTTGGATGAGCAGATTGGTCGAGTCCTTGCAGAGCTCAAAAAACAGGGGCTCGATAAGAATACCTGGATCATCTACACCGCGGATCATGGCTTATCTTGTGGACACCACGGGTTGATGGGCAAGCAGAATATGTACGACCATTCCGTACGTGCTCCGTTCATTATTACCGGACCGGGAGTTAAGCCGAACCGTCGCACTAGCGAGCCAATTTATGTTCAGGATGTCATGGCTACCTGTCTCGACCTTGCAGGTGATTCGCAGCGTGAGGGAATTGAGTTTCAATCGTTGCTGCCGATTTTAGCGGGAGAGAAATCCCGCTACGAGTCAATCTACGGTGCTTTCATGGACACACAGCGAATGGTTCGCCACGACGGCTGGAAACTGATCCTCTATCCACAGCTTAAAGTTAAGCTGCTGTATAACCTCAATGACGATCCCCAGGAGCTCAAGAACCTGGCTGCGGATGCCGCCCAATTACCCCGCATGCGCAAGTTGTTTGAT
>JAKVBZ010000368.1 GCA_022448645.1 Pirellulaceae bacterium | reverse complement strand
AACTACGGTAGACGTCCTATCTCTTAATGCGAAATTGAGGACTAAACTAGCCAGGCTGTTCCCAGAAAATTTTCGCCTGGGAAAACCACTTGGTTGATTAGCTGCAACCGATTGTGGCCCAATGGCTGCCGTTTGACGCCCGCAGTTACGGTAAATCGTGAACACGACCGGTAACTTCTGCGGCGATATCCTGTCTGATCTGCGGCCAACGGTCGCCCACATTGCGGAAACACCAACGTTGCAAGCGATCCACGACCTTGTTCATTCAACCGTTGGTATTAAACCGACGGGAAACCTCCCCCAGCGACATACAATAAGTAGGCGATCCACATTCCGCCGACAAGCAGTGCTGACAAAATGTGAAGTTGACCGGAGTCCTTTTCGGTGCGATTTTTCTGGATGCCGGAAATGAATTGCACCAACGCCACTCCGGGCAACACCAAAAAGCAGACAATGAAGCTCATGAGCCACATTTCAGTCCCACCGCCTCCGCCACCGTAGAACTGCTGGGTCCCACCGATGCTCATCAAGAAAAATAACATGTACACGAGGGGAGGCCAAAATATGAGTAGTTTTTTGCTTTGCGGCTATTGGTTTGTCGTTTGGTGGAGCCCGGTCGACGGTTTTTCGTCGGCCGGTACGCACCGGCTCACAATAAAACCAATGAGCACAGTGGGCACACAAGCAACGGCTCCATACCACCAATGAGAAACGGGGTAGACGAACAGGATGACGGTCAAGGCTGTCACACCCGCGACCAGTCCGATTTCGGCACAAAGTGAGTTGGCTCGTTTGACCAACATTCCCAACAGGAAAATGCCGAGCATCAATCCATAAAACATGCCGGAAATCTTCATGATCAGCGGGAATACATTTCCTCCACGAAGATAAAACGTGATCGCCATGGCGATGGCAATCATTCCAAACAGGAAGCAGCAATACCGACTCTTCCGTAGCGGTAATTTTCGTCCGGACATCCAGTCGCTAACCAGTGACGCCGTCATACTGTTGATGCCGCTATCGACACTGCTCATCGCGGCCGCAAATAGGCCTGCCAACAGGATTCCCAACAGACCGGGGCGTGGTATTTCCGTGAGGACAAATCGCGGCAGCAGATGGTCTTGCTTTCCCTCGCCGGATAATTCGTCATAGAGGTTCGTCGAACTGGCGTCAGTGTCGACGCTATTTAACGAACGAGATGAAACTTCAATACGCTCCGCGGGCTGTTGATGATAGAAGGCGAACAGCGTGCTTCCTGTGACGAAAAATAGACCGCACACGAAGGCGACCATGACGCCATTAATGATGAGAGACAATCGGGCGGCACGAAGATTCGGCATCGACATGAATCGTTGGACCGCTGTGAAACTGACGGAATGGCCCGTCAAGTAGACGAAGAAACCGAAGGCGCATGCCGCGTAAAGATTTCCACCTTCTCCCCAAAACGTCGTCCGGAACATGGCGAACCGATCATGTTCATTGCCAATTTTCCAGACTGATTCCCATCCGCCGTCGACCTTTTGAAGGGCCAAATACCAAACGGCTAACATGCCTCCACCTAGCGCGACGGCTTGCAGAGCGTCTGTCCAGACGACTGCCTTGACGCCACCAATTGTCGTATACACGGTCGCGAACAGTCCAATTGCCAGCAACAGCAAGGTTGTCTGCCAAACGGTGATCCCAAATACCGCTTGTAGCAGGACGCCTACCGCACGCAGCAGGTTTCCCATCCATCCAATCGTGTAGAGCATAAATAACACGCTACACACCAAACGCAATCGCCGGTTGAAACGAAGTTCGACGTATTCGTAAGCGCTGGTGACTTGTAGACGAAAATAAAGCGGTAGGAACAGGAACCAAACAATGGGTGTGA
>JAKVBZ010000367.1 GCA_022448645.1 Pirellulaceae bacterium | reverse complement strand
TTCAGAAGTGGTAGAGAACGCACTCATCCATATGTCCGATGGCAGTCAATGTGACAGTGAGATACAAATCAAATGGTTGTTATTTCTGCCGATAAGTAACGGCCGCGCCTAAAAGGCGCGGCCGTTTACGACATCCCACTGTCGAGAGTTGGTTGTCTTAACCCCAGTTTGCGAGGAGGTATGAGAGGTCTGCGCCGTCGACTTTGCCGTCGCCATTGAGGTCGCAGTCAGCGTTATAGCTGTTGAAGGCCGCCAGCAAGAGTGCGAGATCGTTACCGTTGATGATGTCGTCCTTGTTGATGTCACCAATACGGTAGAAGTACTCGCAGTAGAAATGCATATCGACTTCCGATACTGCCAAGAAGAGTGTTTCGTCACAGCCGTCCTGGTGATAAGTGATTCGCGTTCGAATCTCGTATGTACCAGCAGGAATGGGTTCTGATTGCTCCCGACCCTCGGTGAAGTAGTCGGTCCAGTTAATGCCGAAGCCTCTGCCCAGGTCGACGATAAAGACCGAGACCTCCATGTTGTTTCCATCGCTCAGGTGATAGAAGCTGGAGAAGGTGAATCGAGCATCATTTTCTAGGGTGAAGCGGTAGGTTGCGTACAGCTCGTTGTCGATCGCTGTGCTGCCGTTGTATGCACTGACATAGCCATCGAGAACGACGTCCATCCTGAATCCGTTTTCCAGAATCCGGCCGCCTAACTGGCTGCCGGATTCGACGTCAGCCCAGGACATCGGCTGGCCTTCGTCGTAACCATCGCCGTAGCTGTATGCCGCGCACTCCGTGGCATAGCTAAAGGTGTCATCGATCCAGATCGGGACCTGCTTCAAGAGCTGGATGTTGCAAGAATCAATATCAGGGTTGTTCAGATTCACATCGCTGGTCACGGAGTTGGTTACACGGAAGGGCACCTTTTCAGGGTGTTTGATTGAGACAGGGCAATCCGCCAGTGCGCTGATACTGGTCATCGCGGCTGCGGCTGAGACAAAAATCATCCTAGAAACATGGGGGGTGGACATTGGGTTCTCCTAAGGGCAATTTTGGTTCTACTACTGGTCCCTAGGGTGCTCAGCCCCAAATGTGACAGCGGGCCACGCGATTTCTCGCATGTCCCGCTGCCGCTTATTGCCGTGTGCCCGGCCCAAGCACGGCTTGCTACATAGCGTTTACCACGATTTCAAGGTCGAGCTCGTCAACGATCCCGTCTCGGTTGAGGTCGTACTGGGGCAAGCTGGTGTTCTGGGCTGATAGGACCAGAACGTAGTCGGCCCAGTCGACGACACCATCTTCATTCACGTCAGGATCACCGATGAATACCGCACCCCAGTTTGCGAGGATGATCGTGAGGTCACGGCCGTCGATAACTCCATCTTGGTCGAGATCAGCGGCAGGATCATCGGACCCGAATGCTGCAAGAAGGATGGTCAAGTCGCCACCGTCAATCTTGCCATCACTATTGAGGTCAGCCCGACGTCGGGGGCTATTTGTGTACTCGACTGCAATCACCAGTCCGCCATCCGTGTTTGTGCCCCATTCGTCGCCGGAATCGTCATAGACAGAGGCTTCGATCATGAGTGCGTATTCGCCTGCGGGAAGTGCGAGAGCGGAAAAGCCACAGTCGTTGTTGTTGCCATTGTCCAGAGCGGTAACTTCCCCCGTGCTGTAGTCAAAGAGGCTGAAGGTCACGGTGCTGTCGTAGTAGTCGGTCGTACACGCATTGACTTTGATCTCACCGTCGTACGCCATTTCAAATGCGATGTAGCCGCTGACATCTGCTGTAGCACCACCGCCGGCATTGCCAAAAGCAAGTGACTCGGCAAAGAGGCGAAGGTCAAAGTGAAAGAGATCGTTTTCGAAGAAGGCGTCGAGGTCTGCTGAGATTTCGG
>JAKVBZ010000366.1 GCA_022448645.1 Pirellulaceae bacterium | reverse complement strand
AAACAGCCGCGTGCCGACCGCTTTGCTGTTAATCGCCGGGGTGGCACTGGCTTTCGGTCCAAACCTCGTGTTGCACTGCATGGAGCTATGGGAGCAAGAACAATACCGTTACTTCCCCTTTGTTATCGCGGCCATTGTATGGCTGGGATCCACGCGTTGGACCGAGGCCACCGCTCGACCCAAACCCGATTTACGGTTTCGCTGGATGCCCTACGTGTTGTTGACGGCAGCAACCCCCCTGCTCTGTCTGTCGATCTATAGTCGCTGGCCGTGGCTGACTGTAGTGACATTTAATTTGACCGCCGGTGCGGTAATTTTTTTCGTCACGCGTCGCACTTATATCCGCAATGCATGGGGCATCTGGCTGTTATTCTGGTTAATGACGCCACCGCCGATTGAATTTGGTGTCTACATTGTGCAACAACTTCAACTCTTCAGTTCAGTTCTCAGCAGCAAGGCTCTGGATCTCATCCCGATTAATCACGTGATGCAGGGGAACGTTCTATTTTTGCCATCCAAGCAGTTGTTCGTCGACGAAGCGTGTAGCGGGATTGTCTCGTTAATGTCGGTGGTGGCGATCGTCGCCATCTACGCCGTCTGGCAAGACCGCTCCCTCGTACACTTCTTGCTGTTGGGTTTCTTGGCGGTAATCTGGGCAGTTGTAATGAACACGGTGCGAATCTGTGCTGTCGCGATCGCAGAATCGTACTACGCCTACAACCTGGCGGAAGGTTTACCGCATCAAATCCTAGGACTCGTACTATTCTCGCTCACGTTCCTGGCCGTAGTGAGCACGGATCGCCTGTTGCAGTTCTTATTGGCACCCATCAAGGTCTCAAAAATCGCCGCACGAAATCCGCTGATCCCGCGATGGAATCAATTCGTCGAGTTCCTGAAACCTGTCGATCGAGGTGAATCAAAGCAAAACTGGGAAGTGTCATTTTACGATCCCATGCTTAAATACTTCGGGATTGCGTTGATCGGTATCGGAGTTTGGTCCTCGATAGTCGCGGCTGGCATTCTGGAACAAAGAAGTTCGGCTATCGATTCACTGACCGTCCATCAACACACCAATGTCGAACTGCTTCCAGCAAAGATTGGCGATTGGAAGTTCATCGACTTTGAAGTCATCGAACGCGGTGAAGACGGCCTGGGATTCGGCTATGAATTTGGTCGATACTCCAAACAGTTTACGTATGCCACGGACGATATGCAGGCCATTGTGTCACTGGACTTTCCGTTTCGTGGCGGTTGGCACGAATTGGCGGCCTGCTACCGGTCGAAAGGTTGGCAAATCAACGAACGTTTGGTGAAACATTACCGAGGCGGCGGACATGTTGAAGCCGATCTGCAAGCGAGCCCGGATCGTCACGGCTTCCTAACCTTCTCGAATTTCCACGCCAATGGAGATATGTTATCGCCCGCATCATCCGCCATCTTGTCGCGCACGTGGATCTTCATTCGTCGTCGCCTCCTGGAACGCGTAGCTCGTGATGTCTACCAAACACAAGTCATGGTAAACTCTGCGAAACCCCTTGATGCCGGTCGTCGTGCGACAGTGCGAACTTTGTTTCGCGAGTGCCAAAGGCGATTTATGAACCACGTGAAAAATCTCACTACCGACCCAACGCTCGTTGTCGTCGCCTTGACCACCGATATCAAAGATTTAAATGGCGAAAAAAACTCGCCGAACGACGAAGAACAGGAATAACTCACGTGCGTGCACTAGTTACCGGCATCACCGGACAAGACGGTTCGTATTTGGCGGAATTGCTGCTTGCCAAAGGATACAAAGTCTATGGACTTGTTCGACGCAGCTCCACCTCAAATCGTTTACGACTTCAAACACTCAATAAGCAATACGGAGAACAAGGCACAGGACGATTTCAACTGATCT
>JAKVBZ010000365.1 GCA_022448645.1 Pirellulaceae bacterium | reverse complement strand
GACGCCGGAGCTTTGCAGAGCCCACCGGTTACATTGAGCTGCAGGAAGGGATTTGCGAGTGCTGCTTTAGGTTTGCGCTCTTCACGCACGTCAGCGAAACATCCCGATTCTCTAGATTAGAGCAGGGCATTTTTGTCAGGATTCATCAGAAGATGAAACACCCAATTTAGAATCAACATTGTTTGATTGACAAGAGCTCATTAGGCCGGCCATTGGCCGTGAAGAAGCAATCGAAAGATGTTGGTGCTGGTCGATTCGAGTGAGCCAGCATCTCATCTGTCTGGAGTCGATGATTGTTGGTGAGTAATACGGCGTGGTGGGTAGGATCTGTGTAATTCCTGCCGACGAGTGGATCACTTACCGTGTAAGTTCATTCAGGTTTCGTGGAGTTTTCTGGCGGTAAAAAGTTTTACTCACCGAACGAGTTTTTGTGTTTGTTTTTGACGATGGCAGGTAAATATGATGTCCCCGGACAGAGGAGTCGTGGGCGCGGCATACCAGAAGAAGGTTCGGCACAGATATGTGATCCCACGGCATTGCGGACGGAGCTGTCAACGAAATTTCTTAAAGGCAGTGCGTGAGCACTCGCGGAAGATAGGTCGTGATGGGTTGCCTGTTCGATGTGCGAATTAAAAGATTACTGTTGGTGGGGCCGATTCTGCTGGGGGCCGTCTGTGCTGGCGATGTTAAAGCAGGGTTGGATAACGCAGGGCCGGACGAGAGCCGTACGGTCATCATTCAATCCAGTCCGGCGGCTCAGAATTCAGGGACGGAAATTGGAGCAGAGGAGGATGAAGGTTCCGAACTCTGTAAGCTTGTGATCGAAGTCACGTGGTCACGCGGGCGCTGTCGGGGATGTGATGAGCTGAAAGCGGATATTGCTGCCGGCATCTTCGATGCATTCGTCATCCACGACCGCCCATATGTTCGCGAACGTGGTTATCCGTATATTCGGGTTCCGGTGGGGCGACGACGCTACAGAGTGTGGTCAGGCTACAATGCTCGTATCAGGGATGCAGTATTGAAGGCGGCGGGGCGTCAGGCACAGGGACTGCCGGGAGGGGCTGCCCAAGTATCTGCGAAACGTGATGAGACCGGTAGTGCAGCACCACCCAAAGCTCTAGCGATTGAAGGAGGTTATCCAACTCGCGGCAGTTGGTGGACAGTCGGCGGGCGGCATCCAGAGAAAGAGCCGATGGTCAGGCACCTGTCTGGTGGTCCGCACAAAAATAAGTTTTCTTTGGACTGGCTGAACTCTCTGGACCGAGCCCAGCTGCATGCTCTGCATTCGGATGACCATGAAAATCGCGTGCAATGGACGTATGTCACGCCGTTCACCGACAGTCCCGCCTCTGATAAGGTGTTCGGTTCAGACGATTCTCTTACAGCGACGCAAAGCGTGACATCAAAGACATCCATTAGCCCATAGGCAACTGCCGACAACCCATTTGATTTCCGCTTGGATTGAAATCCGGTATGCAAGGTGACGATGGGTCACGAACTGCCGTGTATTGCATGTTTAATCAGGTATCCGGCATTGTCCGGTTCACGAAACAGTGCAATGAATCGTTCGAAAAGCAAACTGTGAC
>JAKVBZ010000364.1 GCA_022448645.1 Pirellulaceae bacterium | reverse complement strand
TGCGTCGATTGGGACCGAGACGGTGACGACGACATTCTGTCAGGTAATACAGCTGGATACATCGAGTTCTTCGAAAACCTGGGGTCTCACAAAAATTTGCCGTCGCCAAAATTTGCTGCTCCAACTCGATTAACCGCCGACGGACAGGTCCTTCGAATCCAGGCCGGTCCCAACGGCTCAATCCAGGGACCGTGTGAAGCCAAATGGGGCTATACGACCTTGACTGCCGCCGATTGGGACCACGATGGGCAAACCGATCTGATCGTGAATTCAATCTGGGGACGTGTGGTTTGGTACCGGAACCGGGGAACGAACGGGCAACCCGACCTAGCGTCGGCAAAGCCGGTTCGGATTCAATGGGCAGCCGCACCCCAAAAACCAAAGTGGTTTTGGTGGAATCCCTCGTCTGATGAACTTATTACTCAGTGGCGTACCACCCCGGTTGTCGTTGATTGGACCGGAGACGGTCGAAACGATTTGATCATGCTCGACTACGAAGGTTATCTCGCTCTGTTTGAACGATATGAAGACAATGGCCAACTTCGTCTGCGGCATCCGCAACGAGTCTTCGTTAACGACGAAGGTCAGCCGTTAAGACTCAACCCGAGATCTGCTGGTCGCAGCGGACGGCGGAAACTCGCGATTGTGGACTGGGACGGCGACGGAAAACTCGACCTCTTGGTAAATGGAAAGAATGCCGATTGGTATCGACAAACGGCCCAGCAGAACAAACGCGTGACGCTGTCTTTTGCAGGAGCTCTGGCCGAACGTTTTCTTTCCAGCCACACGACAAGTCCAACCTACACAGACTGGAACGGCAACGGAATTCCCGACCTCTTGATTGGTGCCGAGGACGGACATTTTTACTATCTATCGCGGTGAAGCGTCTGCCGACACATCGACGCCGCGCAATCCCGTCGCCACATCGAGGCCGCTTGATTGCTGTGCCAACTACAGAATCGCTAACGGGTCGCGGCTTGACTCGAGCGTCCCGCGAGTGATTCCCACTCGATTCAGAGCCTTGAGCTGACCCCAGACCGCTTTGGCCTTAATCTGATTTGCCAATAACTGCTCGTACAGCGTGATGACTCTGTGCACCTCCTTGGGCTGCATCGGATCCAACAGCTCAATACGGAACCATTGAACCCCCTGCCGAAGCAGCAGTGGCACCAATTCAGCACCACTCTGTGGTGTCGCATTGTACAACGTATTCCTGCAGCCAACGTCGGCCGTCAATAAATGCTGCTTGCCAATTCGGTCCTTCAAATGCACCGTATGATCATCACAGGGGCGACCACAATTGGTTTTATTTGTTCCTGGCGACAACACGGCACAAAAAACACAATGCTCCATGTGAAACATGGGCACGTGTTGATGCACTACAATCTCCAGCCATTGCGGTGGAGTCTGTTGGACGAGATCAAGCAGTTGATCGCGGTTTAGATCATACGAAGCAGTGGCGCGTTTCGCCCCCATTTCGATGATCATCTCGGCGGTAATTGGATTCGCAACATTCAAGCTATAGTCTGCCACGAAGGGAATATCGCAATCACGAAAATATTGAATCGCTGCGAGATTTCGAACCAGAACACCGTGTGTGGCATAGCGCCGAAGCAGATTTAGAACTCCGTCTTCACCAGGCTTATGGATTCGCGGCGTTGCCAACATCAGTTCGATCGTATCATCACTTTGCCGAATCATTTCTGCCGCTTCACGATACTGACGAATATCTGCAAAGTCGACGGTGATACATTTGATTCCACAATCCACGACCGCAGCCAACTGCTCAAGACTACGACAAACCACATGTAGCTGAGGCTTCGGCACTGTATCTCCGACTGACTTAACCGTTGCTCTCACGTTCACTAATCGATCACTGCTGGACGTGGTGCGTCTTGGAGGTGTG
>JAKVBZ010000363.1 GCA_022448645.1 Pirellulaceae bacterium | reverse complement strand
GGGTAGGAATTCCGTGTGACTTTCGCGTGATCCGTGATGTCATTCGATTTCTTGGCGGTGGGCTATAGCCCACCGCTTTTTTTTTGCTGATTTCACGCCGATCACGTATGGGAAAAGGTCTCGATAGCGTTTGGCATGTCCAATTGGACTGTGATTAGATCATGGTTGATAGTAGGCTCGAATCATCGTTGAACGCCCCGCCGCAGAAAAGTACATGAGAAAGACTTCAACTTGACAAGCTGCAAGTCAACGTCCCGTTCTACCTGACACTCCCTCCCGCTCCACACAGGATTCGGACTGAGTTGAGCACCCCATCATCCCATTCAAGAACACGTCTACTCCTGATAGGGCTGACGCTCGTAGCCATTGCAACAGGAAGTGCAATCTGGTTAAGGAATCGACGGTTGGGTCCAATGGATCTCGTTCACAACGAGTCGGTGGACGATACTCAAGCGATAACGCAACGGAACCGTGATACGTCTGGAGTTTCTTCGTCAACCTCCTCAGAGAGCGCTGGGCTAGACACAGTCCCTGGACTTGTTGAGCAACAAGCTCCACCCGCATTGGCCAGCATCCTGAGTCGAGCGGACCCTGCTAGTGACGACTGGGACACGGAAGTGTTAAACCAAATGGTTAGCCAACAGCTTGCGCGCCTGTCACAATCGGTATTCACCAGAGTAAAAAACGTTAGAAACGACCGTACTCAATCCGTGCTGGAACTGGTCACCTCCGACTTTTCTACAACGACACTCCGGCCAACATCATTGCAACTTGTCTATGACCGTCCGCCGCTAAGCGTTTTTAGAGCAAATCAACGAACCGATGCATCGCAGGACACAAGAAGGTTCGCCGGACCTGAAGGGCTTACCGAGGCGTTACAACCATTGAGAAAGCTATTTGCAGCAGCGACTCAAGCTCACTCAAAAGTAAAAGTCGTCTCTCTGGAAGCCAACGCTCAACAAGCCCAAACAAAGATTCTGGTTCGTTGGAATGCACGACTTCCCCATGGTTCCACCCAAGTGAATGCCTCGTGGATTTGCCATTGGCAGATCCATGACCTACTTGGTCCACCGAAACTGACTGAAATCGAACTACTCGACTACGAAGAGACAACTTGCCACTTGAAACAACACACTCTGTTGTCAGACGCCACGCACAGCGTGTTGGGGCAGGACGCATCGTACCGCGCACAACTCACTCATGGAATCGACCACTGGCGTGATCGCATCACAGCTGAATTTTCGATCGCCATCGAAGGTCACCATGGTCTGTCGATTGGTGACGTCAACGGGGACCAACTAGACGACCTCTACGTCTGCCAAGCCACAGGATTGCCCAACCGTTTGTTCGTGCAGCATCCGGACGGTACCGCTAAAGATTTCGCGGCGGCGGCCGGGGTCGATTGGCTGGAGGCAACGCGCAGCGCACTGTTCGTCGATCTGGACAATGATGGTGATCAAGATCTCGTGTTGGCTCTGCTGACCGGAATGCTCGTCCAAGAGAATGACGGAACAGGGCGTTTTACCGATCGCTGTTGGAAACCGACACAAGCCGATCAAACCTCACTGTCTGCAGTCGATTACAACCAGGATGGTCTACTCGACATTTACGCATGTGTTTATCGACACAGCGTCAGCGATTATCGAACAGCCAGGTTTCCGTCTCCTCCTACGCCTTACCATGACGCCAACAACGGAGGTGGTAATGTGCTGTGGCAGAATCAAGGCAATTTCGATTTTACGGACGTGACGGCGCAGGTTGGATTGAACGAGAATAACCGGCGATTTAGCTTCGCGGCTACCTGGGAAGATTTCGACAACGATGGCGACCAGGACCTGTACGTGGCCAACGACTTCGGTCGAAATAACCTTTATCGGAATGACGGGACAGCTGCGTCCGGAACGGTATTCG
>JAKVBZ010000362.1 GCA_022448645.1 Pirellulaceae bacterium | reverse complement strand
TGAAACGTTTTTTGGACACGCTCCTAACTGTTCGTCACTCGTGCAGAGCAACCAAGGCATTGGCAATTACTTTCTCGACATCTTTAAGTATTGAGTTGATCTGAATTGAGTCTGCGCGTGTCACGGTAGGTGCCTCTCGCTGAATTGATCGACAAGCCACCAGATCGAAGGCGTCTCACCATACCGGGTTTGACAATCGCGATCATAACTTTTGAGTCGTTGAGTGAACTTCTTATTCGGCCACTCCATAGATTCCGCAGATATCCGATCGCCAGTTTCCCATTCCCCGTTCCTGCACTGGTTTTTTCCAGACGGGCTATCTACTCCGAAATCTGCTCGTCGGTGTAACTCGGCTCAGGTTGTCATCGCTGATTACAAGGAATGGGTCTTTCAATTTCTTGTGTTTCCTCATTGCTCGATCGAGGGCACTGATTAATTCGATTGTCGTGCCATCAAGTTGGCGTGCGAATAATGCGACTTTAGTTTCCGCGACTTGATTCACTATGGGAAAACTGTGTCCCCATTCATGTTCCACACACCGTTCGCGAAAACGGTCGAGATGTGCTGAATTGCCGGTTCTCCCTCGGTGAGATCCACGACCACGGACTCAGTCTGTAGTACGACGGCACTGGCAAGCAGAAAGACGGGTTGTCTCGAAGAACTTCCCAGTCACTTGCGGAACGAACAAAAAGCTGCGTCAGCTAACGCCCCACATCACCGGGATCTTTAAACAGTGGGGGAAAACTCGGCGCGGCGAATCTCTAATCCACTGGTTATTATTCGGCATTTGCGTCACTGATGGCGTGTCTGCCGTGCTTCCTGCTCACTGATGCACACATGTACCACCTGGTGGCACTGGACTGGCGCGAGTTCCGCAGTGATTACAAGTGCGGACTCTGCCGCACCAGCGACGGGACATTCCGAAAGCGGCCTATCCGAACAAGTCGTGTGATTCTTTGTAGCCGATGCGCGGTGCTTTGATCAGTCCACCAGCCATCTCCTCACCCTGAGGGTTCACATACACCCGACCGGTTGGCAACTTGCTTCCTGGGCGTACGTCCAGCACATGAATATTGAAGATGAAAGCCGGCTCGGTAATGGCTTTGAACCAGTGGATGTTGTCCTTGTAGTCGGACACGCTTGAATGATCACCCGGATTGAATGCGTTGTCGATTGTCGGGCGTATGATGATGTGTTCCTTGTGGTCTTCGATGCGATCGTAGTGGCGACCGCGAAGCTGCCCCTTGAGCATTAGAAATGCAGTGGCCATGTTGTTGTGACCGTGCGGCACAACGGACCGTCCTTTCTTTAGCGCAAAGATCTGTTTGCCAAACACAAAGTTCTTTGGCAAGCCTTCGACTTCGGGGAATTTGAACCGCAGACTGCGCGCTCCATCGTCCACCAGCTTGACGTCCTTCGAGAGCTTTTCGAAATCGATGAACTTCAGGAGTTCTGGCAGACTCACCTGATCGAATAACTCCTCGATCTTCTGTTGCCAAACGACCTGTGGTAACAATTGGCCCTTCACATCGTGGCCCAGTTCGTCCATCTGCTTCACCCATTTCGCCGCAATTGGCTTTATGTCAGCCCCGAAAGCGTCTTGGCTCGAAAGTGTCTCCAACAACGAAAGAGTGAGCAGCGAGCCCAGTGATTGCCTGTGAAAAGAGCGACGAGACAGTTGTTCCATCAGTTTCCCTTTCGTGCTATTGTCCGCAACTTTTGTAGTGTAGCGGCGCTGTCGTCGTTGCACAGCTCGTAGTCTGGAAGAACAATTGATGCGCGTCTCTGAACTTTACCAGCAGCGTTGAGCGCAAGGTACTGTAAGACGTCGTCGCCTTCTTCCTCTTTGGTGGTGGAAAGGCGCCCTTCATGAAATGCCATCAGCACTGGTGCTCTCTTCTTCCTCGGGCGCAGCGAGGCT
>JAKVBZ010000361.1 GCA_022448645.1 Pirellulaceae bacterium | reverse complement strand
AGGCAGCCACCCCGTTTCCTTGGACTGGCGTTTCTGTTAACGCCAAGACAGTACTCCCTTACTGGCCGGGAGAATCCTCGGTCGCCTCATCAGGCTGGATGATTTTACGCAACCACCAGCCCCAGATAAGGTAATGAAAGAGGAGTAAACCCAATAGCATCCACATGCCAATCGCAATGGCAATGCCAATCATCCCCGGTAGTAGCATCAACAACAGCGTGATTACGACCATCGCACCAGATGCCGAGGCGATGGTCATCCAACCGGCAGGGCGACTTTGTTGCAGTGGCGGTTTTTCCGGCAGGGTGGGAGTGGGCATGGGCTATTTGCAGATACGTGGGGGTGATTGTCCTTAGCCCACGAATTCTGGCGTCACCAGTTCTGGGATTACCTTAGTCTGATGACCGCGACGCAATAGTTCCGTGACCGCTTCGCGCCCACGCTGTCCGAAATCGAGTGTCCAGTCGTTCACATACATGCCGACAAATTCGTCTGCCATGGCGCGGTCCAGGCCGCGGCCAAATCCGAGCGCGTAGTCTAGTGCAGCATCCCGGTTGTCGAGCCCGTATTGGATACTCTCTTTCAAGAGCCTGTGGACATCGTTAATTGCCGATTCACCGAGGTCTTTGCGAATCGCGTTGGCCCCCAGCGGCAGGGGTAATTCGGTTTCCTGAAACCACCATTTACCCAGGTCAATGATGAGTTGCAGATTGTCTTCGGCGTAGGTGAGTTGGCCTTCATGGATGATCAGGCCGGCATCGACGGTCTGCCCTTTGTATTCACCTTTGACAACCGTTTCCAGGATTTCGTCAAAGGGGACAACGACGTGGTTGAAGTCCATGCCAAGACACATGCGTAAGGCAAGATAGGCCGTTGTCAATGTTCCGGGGACTGCGAGAGTCATGCCGCGGAGTGCATCGATTTCACAAGATTGCCGTGCGACTACCATTGGTCCATATTGATCCCCCATACTTGCACCGCAGGCGCAGAGGAGGTACTTGTCGGCCAGGTGGGCGTAAGCGTGGAGGCTGACAGCGGTCAGTTCAAGTTCGCCCGAGAAAGCCCTGCGATTCAGTGTCTCAATGTCGACGAGCTCATGTTCGAAGCGATAATCTCCGGTTTCAATCTTGTCCCGAGCTAATGCATAAAACATGAATGCATCGTCAGGGTCTGGGCTATGGCCGACGCGAATAAGTTGTTCTGGCAAGATTGGATTCCGTTCGTATCATGATTGTGAACTGCAATCACGACATCTTGTCCCAATCGCTCTCAAATCGCAACCAGTAGCGCGGTAAACTAGTTGTCGATTCGTGTGTGGGGAGTCTCTCTTAGAAGGGAGAGGGAGAACCTCCTGTGGAAGAGGAGGCAGAGCGAACCGTGAGAGAATAGGGCAGCGGATGTCTTATCGTGTTGACGCTGCCAGTGGATGCCCGGTTTTTCGGGCCTTTGTCCTGTGGTTCACGACCGTCGGAACGAATCATTGACGAAGGTGCTTAAGGACAGTACTCAGCGGCCGTTCTGGAACAAAATACTCTTGGCCGCATCTCCAACGTTGCGATGCCTCGGGATATCAAGAAGTCTATTCACCACCATCGACGTGTTTCACGTCAGAGGGTTGAGTGCTTGCCGCCTGGCGGTTTTCTCGCCGAATCGCGTCATAGACTTCTTGCCTGTGCACCGGAATGTTCTGTGGCGCATCGATTCCCAGACGAACCTTGTCACCCCGGATATCTACGATCGTCAGGACGATGTTGTCGCCGATCATAATACTTTCGTCTCGATGTCTCGAAAGAACCAGCATCCTGGGTACCTCCTCTAGCCGACTACTGGACCTTACAGGTCGTATCGCCCATCCACTCTTGTTGGGCTCGGAATGGTTCTCTGCTCTTTGGCAAAGCCAGTCGTGCTGTTGGACTGCACACTTCTGGC
>JAKVBZ010000360.1 GCA_022448645.1 Pirellulaceae bacterium | reverse complement strand
TCTGTGCCCGCAAACGGCACCAGCGCTAGCCCGACAACGCAGCCACCGACCGCCAGCGGCAAGTCGATCGCGAGCATACCTGCAAAACCCGCGAATGCATCAAAGTCCAACACCGCTTCCTCAGGCTCTGGAACAACACCTCGAGAAGCCGTGGTGACACCTCCGGGAAAAAGTCGACAACCGCGGCCTCGTGGCAGTCGTGTTCGACCTCCTCAATCGGTTTCTGGCGAACAGCTCAGTGCGCAGGACATTCCGGAAAACAGCCCCAAGAAGCTCCAGGCATTCATAGAACGCGTTGATCTGGAACTAGCTCGCATTACAGATCCACGCATGTCTCCCGACGCTGTTCGGGCCAAGGTGATGCCGCTACTCAGTTCCAAGCTAACGGCGGCCGAGAAAATCCTGGGATTACCAAGCGAAGAACCAATCCGTGAAGTGGCACTGAAAGCAAAACTCGACGTATTGACTCAACTACAATTTCTGACCGCGGAAGACTTGACACCCAAATTTCGGGAGTTTGGTCAGCAGCTCAGAAAAGAGAAAAATGCCAAATTCGCGCGCCAGGGTAGATTTGTCCTGTTGCAGCTCCAGATACAACAGGTCCGTGAGAAAAAAGAAACCAACGTGGCGGCCTTTGTCGACGAAATCAAAGCCATTGTCGCGGAAGAAGACGCCGATATTTCGGTTTTTGAAGCTGTGCACGGTTGCGCGATGGCGTTAGAGGGTATCGGTCGCCACGAATTAGCTCAGGACGTGCTGTTCACCGGCGCCACAAAATTCGCTCAGAGCGAAGACCCTCGCATGGCTATCGAAGGCAACATCATGTTAGACCACCTCGGCTTGACCAAAGCGAAGTTTTTCAATTTGGTTGAAATGGTAGTTGCCGGACGACAGGGAGCAATGGAAGAACTAACAGGGTCTATCCAAACACTCTTTTCGACGCGAGAACCAAGCCGCTACATTCTGCGCAACCTGGCAGGGGCTGCAGCCCAGTTTGAAATTGCCGAACGCTATCAAGAATGCCGTGACCTGTTCGAAATTATGTCGAAGTTCTACACAGACCACTCTGACCCTGAAGTCGCCGAAGAGGGTACCAATCTAGCCAACAACGGCAAGAAGCGACTGAATCTGCTCGGCAAACCCTTTGCTGTGGAAGGCGTACAAGTCGACGGTAAACCCTTCGATTGGACGACGTATCGCAACAAAGTTGTTCTTGTCGAATTCTGGGCAACAACGAATGCAGGCTGCGTCGAAGAAATTCCCAAAATCAAGCAAGCCTATGAACTCTATAAAGACAAAGGCTTCACCGTCGTAGGAGTCAACTTGGACGAAGACACACAACGTCTCAATCGATTCCTGGTTCGCAATCAAATACCGTGGGAAACTGTGATCAGTCCTGACCCGAAGACACGTGGCTACAACTCTCCCATGGCAGTACGCTGTGGTGTAGACCAGCTCCCATTCCTGGTGCTAGTCGACCAACAAGGAGTCGCAATCGCACTCAACACAGCAGATTTCAGCCTCCGAGAAAAATTGCGTGACCTACTTGGCCCCGTCGGCCCCGAGACACCCGGAAACGCGATCCCCAAAAGTCAGCGCAGACCTCGTGGGCCACGAGGCGCACGCTGAACAAACTGGCTCAGAAACGCCGCGCAAGGTGCAACACAAAGGGTCCCGGCAAAACCCAGTACTGCCGCCCCAGTACGGCCTACACACGAAACATGTTCTACTGCAGGCAACCTGGGACACCTTGGCCGTTATCTGCGTAAGGCCGTGGTCTACGTGATATGCGCACCGGTGGTTTCGACATACACCGCGTAAAGAGAACTGCTACCGGTCATGAAAAGACGATTGCGTTTGGTTCCACCAAAGCAAACGTTGCTGCAAATCTCCGGCAACAAAATCTGGCCGATCCGCACTCCATCGGGGGCGAAAATATGCACTCCG
>JAKVBZ010000036.1 GCA_022448645.1 Pirellulaceae bacterium | reverse complement strand
GTTCGCGTCGCTCAGATCGTCATAATAGTACTCAATGTCCAGCGTCCCACTGTCGTGAATGATGTCTTCCCACATTGCAGCTGCTGCCTCCATGATGGACTGCAACAACGCACCTGAAGAATCAAAACTGGGCGAATCGGAGGCTCCCGAGTCGAACGTGAGATTGATCGTCAATGCCCACGTGGGAGACACAACAAGAAATGACATCAAAACAAGAACGAGCACCCTTTGATACAGGCAACTGGTGTGTTGCTGGAGTGTGTTCCGAGTCTTCTGTGCGGTCGACCGACGTTGACCATTTGTGTTAATCATATTCGTTCCCTTGCATAACAAGGCGACATATTGCAACCCAGCACCCAGCCGATCTCACTAAAGACACTGCGAGAAAGAACTCACCATGGCTGGGGAAGCGATGGTGAGTGTCCAATCGCGCTGGGAATCAACCTGTAAGGGATGTCAGCATGGACATGCGTGAAGTTTGTTTTCAACAGGTTGTGGGTTTTAAGTTTTCCGTGCCATCTAGTACTACGTACTAAACAGTGCAATCCTGCGCGGGCTGCCGAAAATTTCTCTATTCAGTGCCGACAGAGAAAACAAGGCATTTTCAGCTCGTTTCTGTGCTGAATCACCTGTTATCCTGCGGCTAACACACTGGACGACTACATCGTCTTGGTCGATCCGTCCCCGTTCACACCCAAACCTGCTACCAACACCCCATCGCAATGGATCGAGGTCCTACCGGAATTGAAGATGATGCCTTTTTGGTTGGCAAGATAGTCCGAATCACGAAAGTTACGGACGGTATAAAAGGCGTCGAAACCCAAAATGCTAGTCGATGACTTCACCGTGGCCGGGCTCCCGGCCTACAAGACATTTTCCAAGCAGATAGAAGAGCTCCTTACCGCCGATTTGTCGGTAAGGATCGAATTCAGCACCTCCACAGTGACATCAAGTTGTGGCACACTAGCCCAACGAGTTCGACACCATCTGAGGTACGGCGGTAGAAGGCTACGTTCGCGCCCGCGAATGTTTTAGTGGCAGCCAAGCTCCGTTTTCCTGGCTGCTCGTTACGGATTGTTGTAGAAAGTACATTCCCTCCACACCATCATGAACGTTGGGATAGACGGTGTTCGTCGTCTCGACCGACTGGGCGGCAGCTTGCTCAGCAATCGCGTCGTAACCGCTTCGGTAAACGTTGGCGAAAGCTTCCAGATACCCTTCTGGGTGACCGCTGGGGGTTCGGCAGGCGGCGGCCGCGGAGTCATTGGTAAACGTAGCGTTCGGGTCGCGTGTGTAGAGCTGATGTGCCTGGCCGTTGCGGCGCAGCCACATTTCATTGGGATTTTCCTGTCCCCAGGCAATCGACCCGGTAGTACCATCGATCTGAATGCTCAGCTCGTTCTCTCGTCCGTGACTGATCTGCGAGGCACCGATTGTGCCTAACGCACCGTTTTCGAAACGAACCATTGCGTGTCCGTAGTCGTCCAAAACGCGGCCTTCTTCAAAAGTCTTCAAAAGACAGCTGATCGATTCGGGAATGAGCCCCGTCATGTAGCGCGCCAAGTTAAAGGCGTGCGTACCGATGTCACCAAAACAACCAGCAGCACCGCTACGAGTTGGATCGGTCCGCCAAGAAGCCTGTTTTTGACCTTCCAACTCGATACGAGTCCGCAACCATCCTTGTAAGTAGAAAGCACGAATCGCTTGGACTTCTCCGATTTCACCTCCCAGGATCATTTCACGAGCTTGCCGAACTAAAGGGTTGCCAGTGTAGTTGTGGGTCAAAACAAAGATTCGGTCGGAATGATCCACCAATTCTGCCAATTCCTCTGCTTCTTCCAAATCAAGCGTCATTGGCTTATCGCAGAAGACGTGAAAACCGGCTTCAATGGCGGCCTTTGCAATGGGGAAATGTGTGTGGTTCGGTGTAGCAATCGAAACAAAATCGATGCGTTGATCTGCAGGCAAAGCTTGCTCCGCAGCAAATAGCTCTTGATACGATCCGTACGCTCGCTCGGCAGGAATCGCATAGTCTGGGGCTGAAGCCTTAGCCCGTTCTGGGTCCGACGAGAGAGCCCCCGCTACGATTTCCGCGCGATTATCGAGTACCGCTGCAATCGCATGCACGCGACCGATAAAAGCACCTTGCCCACCGCCAATCAATCCCATGCGTAACTTGCGATCGAGTAAACCGTTGGTCGCCATTTTGGTTCCTTGTTCAATGAGGAAATCCACAACTTGGGGATCTTGAGTCTAACACATTCCTTTCCGTGTACCAGCGGCCCACATTCCGTGTCCACTCGCCACACAACACATTCGATAAGGCCTCCCGAAATCAAGCAGACTCCGTTTCATGTTCCCGATGCCAAAATTGATCTCGCGATCATTTGACACGGTGAAGGGATCGTGGCCGGCCGAGGCGTCTGGAACCAACCACCCAAAAGCGTTAGGATGCCTGATGCGATGGGGCATTTTCACACTGCAGATGAAGGACTTCCTTATGGTTCCAAAGTTTCGCCGTCAGCCAAAGCTCGTGATCGCAACCATGGCTTTGGGGTTGGCGCTTACCACTGGCTTGTCGGTCGGGCTGCTAGTGGGTCATACGTGGCAGCGCCCCGAATACACATTGCAGGGCTGGGACATCCCGGTTTCGGCATCGGCCAGCGTGGCAGGTCCCACCGTGGCGGCCGCTACGGGGCCAATTGACGACCGCATTGAGGGTCTCTTTACGATCGACTCGTTGAGCGGACGACTTCAATGTGCGATCCTGTATACGCAAGGTCCGCGGCAGAATCAATTTGCTGCGGTTTACGAAGCGAGTGTGTTTGAAGACTTGAATATTGAAGGGACTAAAAAACCCAACTATTTGCTCCTAACCGGTTACGCCAATTTGGCACGTGGACGTGGCAATTCTGGATCCATCCAACCGGCCAATTGTGTTGCCTATGTGGTAGACGGTAACACGGGACACTTTGCAGTGTACGGAGTACCGTGGAGCCCTAATTTGGTATCGCGCGGTACACCCCAAGGTGGTTCGTTAAGACTACTCGATGTGGGAACCGCCAGAATGGAACAGATTCGAGAATAGCACCGTTTTGATGCGAAGTTGGGATGAACATCATTTACAACGATTTGACTCGTGAGTTATCTGAGGGGACGACGGTCGCCGAGTTGATACAACAACTCGACTTGGAACCTCGCTTCGTTGCCGTGGAAGTTAATTTTGAAGTCATTCCGCGCGAGAAACATGCACAACACGTTTTACATGATGGTGACAAACTGGAGATCGTGACGTTAGTTGGTGGAGGTTAAGGAACAGCATTATGTCGACTTACGCAGTTGAAGACCGCCTGCAATTGGGAACCCATTGTTTCGACAGTCGCTTGATTGTCGGCACGGGCAAATACGCCAACTACGATCAAATGGCAACCGCCCTGAAATTAGCAGGTGCTGAATGCATCACCGTAGCGGTGCGCCGTGAGAGACTCGTCGACGCTGCTGGAAATAACATTCTCGATTTCATCGACACCAGTCGGTATACGTTGTTACCTAACACGGCTGGATGTTTTACTGCCGAGGATGCGATCCGTGTGGCCCGGTTGGGTCGTGAGATCCTACTGGGACTGGATAATCCCGGTGCGGACTGGGTCAAATTGGAGGTGCTCGCCGATCAACGCACTTTGCTTCCCGACCCGGTCGCCACCCTGGAAGCCACTCGACGTTTAGTCGAGGATGGATTTCAAGTCCTCTGTTATACGAGTGACGATCCGATTGTGGCCAAACAACTCAAGTTAGCCGGTGCCACCAGCGTAATGCCTGCAGGTAGCCCCATCGGGTCAGGACAAGGAATTCTCAATACGAACAACATGCGCATCTGTTTGGAATATCTCAAGGAAGATGATCCTGATTACCCTGTCATCGTGGATGCCGGAGTCGGTACCGCCAGCGACGTTGCGATCGCCATGGAACTGGGAGTCGATGGCGTACTGCTGAACACGGGCATCGCACATGCCCAGAATCCGTTGGGCATGGCACAGGCCATGCACGCGGCTGTGCGTGCTGGGCGGTTGGCGTACCTCGCCGGCCGAATTCCCAAGAAACTGTACGCCACTGCCAGTAGCCCCGATCAGGGAGTGGTGGCCCCAAAACCACGGTGAGCGGTCCCGGCTGCCGCAAAGATTGTTTATTGCCCTCTGAGACTTCAAGTTTCTCGTCAGTCATCAAGGCGTCCGTTATTCCGTCCTGCGCTACAATCCTCACATGGATCCACACTCCCTCACCCCTGCCGACATTCTCGGACCAAACGGTCGCATCGCTGCCCGGCTAAAAAACTACGAAGAACGGACTGAACAGTTGGAGATGGCAGCTGCTGTAGCTGAGGCGATCGCTGAACAGAAACACTTGATCGTCGAAGCCGGCACTGGAGTCGGAAAAAGCTTTGCTTACCTTGTGCCAGCTATCCTGCACGTGACGCAATCTGGCCAGACAAAGAACCCCAATGCAACCGTCGACGAGTCACGTCGCCGCGTCGTAGTGTCGACACATACGATTAGTTTACAGGAACAGTTGATCAACAAAGATCTGCCTTTTCTCAACAGTGTGATCCCTCTGGAATTCACAGCACTTTTGGTGAAGGGAAGACACAACTACCTTAGTCGGCGGAGGCTGCAAAATGCAGAAAAGCGTGCAAGAAATCTTTTTCACGATACGACACAATGGAACGGTCTACAGCAGATCCAAACGTGGGCGGAGGAGACCGAAGATGGCTCCGTGAGTGACCTCGCACGACGACCACCCATCGACGTGTGGGACGAAGTCGCTAGCGACAGTGGTAACTGCCTGGGCCGTCAATGTCCCTCGTATGCACCTTGTTTTTATTTCAAAGCGCGGCGGCGAGTAGAACATGCCCAGATCTTGGTGGTCAATCACGCATTATTCTTCAGCGATCTGGCGCTGCGTCGCATGGGTGTTAATATATTGCCGGACTACGATACCGTTATCTTCGACGAAGCTCATACCGTTGAGTCTGTCGCCGGAGATCATCTTGGGATGCGCGTGACCTCTGGTCAAATCGATTTCACACTGAACCGACTGTATAACGATCAAAACAACAAAGGACTACTTGTTCATAAGAAGATGGCAGTCGCCGAACAACAGGTCATGGCCTGTCGTCACGCAGCCTCGGACTTTTTTCGAGAAATCATGGATTGGTTGCACGACCAGCAAGATTCGAATGGACGCGTGCGGACTCCGGAGATCGTTCCCAACCCACTTTCACCTGCTCTGGAAGAGCTTTCTATCATGGTGCGGGAACGTAGTGAGCAGATTCGCAACGTTTCTGAACGTCAAGACTTCAAAGCGGCTTCCCAAAGACTGAATTCGCTGGCACTGGAAATGGAAGCCTGGCGCACCCAAGCGATGGCCGAGACGGTCTATTGGGTCCAGCAAACCAGCACGCGACGAGGATTACCGCGCGTCACGCTGGCGGCCGCACCCATCGACGTGGGAGCCACGTTACGTGAGCAGTTATTTGACAAGGGACCCACTGTTGTCATGACCAGCGCCACGTTGTCGACGGGCAAAAAACCCTCTTTTGATTTCTTCAAATCCAGGATTGGACTGACGAAATGCAACGGCAAACGCTTGGGTAGTCCTTTTGACTATCAGCGACAAGCCAAATTGGTACTGGTAGACGGCATGCCCGATCCGGCTCAGGAACAAGAATCGTATCTGCGACACACCATCCAAATGATTCAGCATTTTGTGGATTTGACGCAGGGCCGCGCGTTCGTTTTGTTTACGAGTTACGGCATGCTGCGAAAAGTGGCCAGCGGTTTGACGCAATGGTTAGCAGCAGAAAATTACGCGCTGTACAGTCAAGCTGATGGTATCCCTCGACACCAGATGCTGGACCAGTTTAAACAAAATCCTCGATCCGTTCTGCTTGGAACTGACAGTTTCTGGCAAGGTGTCGATGTTCCCGGTGATGCCCTCCAAAATGTGATAATCACCCGACTACCTTTCAGTGTACCCGATCATCCTTTATTGGAAGCACGCCTGGAGGCAATTCGAGCCGCCGGGGGGAACCCTTTCCTTGATTACCAACTACCCGAAGCCGTCATTAAACTCCGACAAGGATTTGGAAGGTTGATCCGCAGTCAAACCGACCATGGCATGGTGGTCCTGCTTGACCCTCGAATTCGCACCAAACGTTATGGCTCCCTGTTTCTCGAATCTCTTCCTAAGTGCCAAATGGTGGAAACCCATGTGTCAGGGATCTCTGGTAGAACAGGTAAAACGGCCCAACCAGGGAAACAAACATCGCGGTAATCCGCCAGCTTTCAATTTTTTCGCGCCGCAGGACTCACTGCTGTAGAATTCGCCTCATTCAAAATGATACAATAAAGTTCTACCCAACTTCGTGCTGGGAGCTGGCTACAGAGGAGAGCGACCCTTGGTTGTGTAGGAGCCGGCCGCCATGTCGATTCAAGTCAAGTGTCCCAATGGTCACGTCTTTCGTGTGAAAGACAAATACGCAGGGAAGAAGGGCCTCTGTCCCCACTGCGAGGGCGAAGTGGTCGTCAACGTCCCTGAACTTACGGATGGTGTGCGCCCTGAACCTTCTCCCGCGCCCGAAGCAAAGAATACGCATACCACGTATGTCCTTGACGAACATGATGCCGAACTCGTGTACGATGATCCACTAGCCAATGGAGCTAGCGACACAGGACACAGTCTGGTTGGTGCGTCCGCCGTGCGACACGGCAAGAGGTGTTCCAAGTGTGGCGCCAAATCACCGATCTGGTACGCAAGCTGTCAGAAATGTGGTGAGTTTTTTCAGGAAGGTTGAAGTCCCTCGGGGCTAGCAGTTCTCCCTTTCGCTCTTTCCTCCGAGGCACTGTCCACGCTACAACTGGCAGGTCCGATTGATTTCCACGTACCCTGCCCCGTTAGTCATGGCCCTCGAAACGCCTGTCGCTCTGTTTGTCTTCAATCGACCAGATCTTGCATCACGCGTATTTGACCAGATCCGAGCAGCGCGGCCACGACAACTACTTATCGTGGCGGACGGTCCGCGGTGTGGTGCACACAACGATTCAGATTTGGTACGAGCTACACGACAAGTCGTCGAGCGAATCGACTGGAATTGTCAAGTTCTGCGGAACTATAGTTCTATCAACCTTGGTTGTCAGCGACGAATGTCCAGCGGCTTGAACTGGGTGTTCGAAAATGTTGAAGAAGCAATCATCTTGGAAGACGATTGCCTACCTTCTATAGACTTTTTCGAGTATTGCCACCAGCTACTGGTACGCTATCGGAAAGATCCGCGCGTCGTGGCCATTAGTGGTACCAAAGTTCACTGTCCTCAAACCACATCCGACTACAGTTATTTTTTTAGCAAATACTTTCACTGTTGGGGGTGGGCATCGTGGCGACGGGTGTGGCAGCATTACGATGTCCAGATGTGCGCTTGGCCTCAAGCTTATCGCGGAGGTCTCCTGAAACAGATATCGGACAGCAGGGATGAGGAATGCTATTGGGGCCGGATTCTCGACAAACAGTTTCGTGGCCATTTTGATGCTTGGGCTTACCAAATGGTGTTTAACTGTTGGCAATTAGGAGGATGGACAGCCATTCCCAGTACTAACCTGGTAACGAATATCGGCTTCGATCACCGTGGCACTCACACTCACGACGGAAATCACCATCTGGCAGCTGCTGGGACCGATGAGCTCGGTGCGCTGAGACATCCTCCACGAATGGAGCGACACGTGGCGGCGGACCGTGAGATGTTTCGCCACGCGTTCGCACCTGACTTGGTGGGCCTACGTCGCTGGCGTCTGCGTGCCCGTCATTATTGGCGCAGGGCCCTTCTGAAATCTTGGCAGTCTGCTCTAACAACAAGCTAAACAGATGATGTAGCAATCGTTCCGCAACTGCAAACTGCCCGCCAACGTCGCATCGTCTCCCTACGGCCGGCAGACATAGCTGAGGACCTGGGGTTCCCCTTTGGCTTCCCCTGTGAGGTAAGTTGGTTGCAAGGCATCTGTTCAGAAATGATGAAGATCGCTCCCACGACATGTAAACACTTGAGAAAATGATTGCAGTGAAGCAAGCGATGCGCTATACTCGCTGCCACATGTTGAATCATTTACCAACTGCACCGATCCAGACCACGTCCACATGCCCGGTTAGCTCCGCGCTTGTTCGCCATTGCCAACATTTCGGCACTTTTGTTCTCGTGGTGCTTTCCTCTTGCCAACTTGCCGCTGCGGAAGCAGACTTTTGGGCTACGGCACGCCACCAGCTCGTGGATCGAGAAATCGTAGCCGCGGGGATTCAGAATCAAAACGTCATTGACGCCATGCGTCATACGCCTCGGCACGAATTCGTTCCCCACACACATCGGCGGAAAGCCTATTTCGATATGGCGTTACCAATCGGTGGCAACCAGACCATATCGCCACCATACGTGGTCGCCTATATGACCGAACAATTGGATCCCAAACCAACCGACAAGGTCCTAGAGATTGGAACTGGCAGTGGGTATCAAGCAGCCGTTTTGAGTAGAATCGTTGACCAGGTGTATTCGATTGAAATTGTCGAATCGTTGGGGCGTCGAGCTGCCAGTACGTTGCGGCGACTTGGATACGACAACGTTCACACACGGATCGGTGACGGCTTTCAAGGATGGCCCGAGCATGCACCGTTTGAAAAAATCATCGTGACGTGCTCTCCCGAAGAAGTCCCCCAACCGCTCGTTGAGCAACTTACCGAGGGAGGACAGATGATCGTCCCAGTGGGAGAGCGATTCCAACAATCGCTCTATCGCTTCACAAAAGTGGACAATCAACTACAAAGAGAACATCTACAGTCGACGTTTTTCGTACCGATGACCGGAGAAGCCGAATCGGCGCGGCGCGTGATACCGGATTTAACAACGCCAGAAATCGCACACGAAAGCTTTGAAGATACACTGGACAAATCTGACCTGCCTCGAGGCTGGTACTATGTCCGTCAAGGGCGAGTTGCGGAAGATGCGACGGCACCCGATGGATCTCTGGCAATGTTGTTCTCCAATCGCACTGCGGGGCGAAACGCTCACGCAATGCAAGCCTTTGGGGTCGATGGTCGGGACATCAAAAAAATAGAATTCTCCATGTGGGTGCAAGCCACGGATGTTCGGCCGGGACGTCTCCGCGAGGAACAAGCGGGAGTCATCGTTGAATTCTACGGAAAGAATCGCGCACCAGTCGGATTTGAACACCAAGGAAATTGGCACGGCACGTTCGATTGGACCAAGAAAGAACTATCGTTGCGAGTACCACCCAGCGCTCGTCTGGGTGTCATAGGAATCGGACTATTCGGCGCTACGGGAGAGGTGCGTTTTGATGCAGTGACGGTACAAGCGACAGTCAAGCGCTAGGGCACGAAGGGAACCAGCGCTTCCACCACTGTCTAAGTCCTCACATCAAAACGATATTGCAGCGCTAGTCAGTCGATTCACGGGACAGAGTACCTTGGGGAACTGAGAGGAGACAACGAATGATATGGTTTTGCATGGCCTTTATAGGTCGCACGTTTTGTAGCAATCTTCTACTCAAGCAATCTTTTGCGACTTGTCTACTGATATGGCTTGGTGCGGTGTCCGCTACGCTGGGGAGTCCTCCCGACGAGGACCGTACCAATCAGCGAACCTCTCGTTCGTCGTCAATTCGCGTTTATCGTTCGGCACATTTTCGTTTGCACACCGATTTGTCTGAACCAGATGCCCGCAGCATGCTGGTTGACATGGAATCGACACTGGACAAAGTCGCCACCTATTGGCGACAGCCTGTCTCCGGAATCATTGATGCCTACATTATCGACGATTTAGCAAATTGGTCCTCGCGGGACCACTTAAATCCAATGACCCAATTGATGTTGCAACACATCGGCGGCGTCACGATCCCCATTCCCACTCCAAAAAAAAGAGAGCCTTTTCGTCAACGAGCCTTGATGTATGCTATTTCCCGACCAGACGTAGTCCGACACGAAGTCGTTCACGCCTATTGCTGCCAAACTTTTGGGTACTCTGGACCAGATTGGTACAAGGAAGGCATGGCGGACACGATTTGTATGCTTCCAGACAAGCAAGGATCGGTCCGTTGTCCACAAGAAGTCTTAGATAGCCTGCAGTCAGAAAATGTTCCCTCGGTAAATGACATTATCCACGGTCCATCGTTTACGGACCCCTTATTTGAAACCATTAAACGGGCTGCCAGCCTGGTAGATGGTAATGAACAATCGGTAGTGGCTGCGCTTCCATCCGCCTGGGGATCTGCCGAGGATGAAATGCTTCGCAAGGCCAAGCAGTCTTATGCCCATAGCTGGGCTCTGTGTCACTTCTTGCTCCTGAACAAAAACTACAACAAACGTTTTCGTCAGTTGGGGCATAGTTTTCTACAAAATGAGAAACTGACTTTCGATCAGGTCTTCTCTGATGATCGAGACCAGCTGGAATTCGAATTCCAGCTTTTCTTGCAAAACATCGCGCAAGGATATCAGGTTGGCTTGTGTCGCTGGCAATGGGACAAACCGTTCATTGTCCTGGAACCAGGAAACCACATAGCGATTTTGATTCAGGCTGCCGCCGGTTACCAGCCGACTGGTTGTACTGTCGAACAAGGTGGTACGTACTCATTTCATACTGAGGGAACGTGGCAGATCTCACCGCAGGGAAAACAGCTCAACGCCGACGGAAATCATCATGGTGATGGACAACTAGCGGGAGTGATTCTGTCCGACTATCGTGTAACGGAAAACCTTCTGCTCGGCCAGTCGAGCCACTTCATAAGCAAGGGTCCAGGGCAACTTCATGTGCGCTGCCAGGACCGTTGGAGCGAAATCGCCGACAATGCGGGCTTTGTGCGCTTAACGATCAAACGAGAAAAATAGTCGGTTAACCGTACTATCCTGCATAATACACGCGTTATCACACGCTCGATGCTCCTTTTGGCAACAATGTAACGGTCCTCTAGATTGCGCAACGCAGGGGATATCCACAAGTACGGTACCGGCGATCGTCGTTCCTAGAAATATTCAGCGAAAACGACGTATCCAACATGATCGCTTTAACCAAGAAGTTCTTTGTACCGACTCCGTCAATATTGCCGAAATCGTGTAAGATCAAATCTGATTCTGGGAGATAATGGATGAATATCCCACGTCGTCAGCAATGGGCCAGTGCATCATGATTCAAGTTGATCATCTCACGAAAACCTACGCTGATCTGCAACTCGGACCAATCGTCGCTGTCGATCGTATTAGTTTCGAAGCTGTCGAAGGAGAAATCTTTGGTCTGCTGGGGCCTAATGGCGCTGGCAAGACCACCGTGCTACGTATTCTCAGCACGATCCTCCAGCCGAGTGACGGTACTGCCACCGTGAATGGCTATGACGTGCTTACCGAACCACACCTAGTGCGACATCAAATCGGATTTGTTTCCACCAACACAGCGGTCTACGACCGAATGACCGCTTGGGAACTAGTTGAATATTTCGGGCGCCTGTACGGCCTTGAACGCGACCTATTACGAGATCGGATGGAGCAGCTGTTTTCACGGTTAAAGATGAACGACATTCGAAACTTATTGGGATCGAAAATGTCCACCGGGATGAAACAGAAGGTATCCATTGCACGTGCCTTGGTTCATGACCCACCCGTTTTAATTTTTGACGAGGCAACAGCAGGACTGGACGTCTTGGTTGCCCGAGCACTATTGGAAACGATTAGTGAGTTGCGCGACCAGGGTAAATGCATTGTATTTTCGACGCATATCATGCGCGAGGTGGAACGGTTATGCGATCGCATCGCCATCATGCACCGAGGACACATACTTTCGGCCGGCACTTTGGAAGAGTTCATCAAGCAACACGGCGAAAGCGATATGGAAGAATTGTTCTTTCGACTTATCCAGGAACATGATACTCAACGACAACCTGTCAATCTTGTAAGATGAAGTGGTCCAACGTTCAATTGATCTACCTACGTGAGGTCCGCGACCAGCTTCGCGACCGTAGGACGCTGTTCACCATTGCCATTTTGCCGATTTTCCTTTATCCGCTTCTTGGCATGATCTTTTTACAGGTCTCTCAATTCTCGCGTGAGTACCCCGCCCTAATTCATGTCGTTGGCAAGGATCACCTTCCGCAAATGCCCCCGTTATTGGACGGAGAGCGGTTCTTTTCCGAACTGTTTGATGATCCACAGGGTTCCGAACTTTTGGTGGTACAAAACTTTCCGGATCATGAAAGCCTCGACGGCAGTCGTCTCCGCCAGAAGGCCGAACAATCCGTGCGGGATGGTCATTGTGATGCGGTGTTGATCGTTCCGAATACGTTTGGAGCGCAGTTAAACGAATTTCGTAGTCAGTTGGCTGACGCCACGACGGACGACACCGCTACTCCGAAGGAAGTTCACAAAGTCGTCGGACCTCACATCCTATTCGATCAAGCCCGCGATGAATCGCGTATAGCAAGAGATCGTCTGGCGCGGGTCCTACGACAATGGCGCGAGCAAGTGGGGCAGGATTACATGGTCCAAAGTGACATTCCAGTTGCAGCCATTCGTCCCTTTGAACCTCAGTTGACCGACGTAGCACCAGAATCGAAAAAGCGAGCAGCCCTCTGGTCGAAAATGCTACCGTTTGTGGTACTGATTTGGGCATTGACCGGAGCGTTTTATCCTGCGATCGATCTTTGTGCTGGAGAAAAAGAACGCGGTACACTAGAAACTCTTCTGTGTAGCCCCGCACAACGTCATGAAATTGTCTGGGGTAAGCTGTTAACAATCATGACGTTCAGTATGGTCACGGCCTTGCTGAACCTCGCCAGTATGGGGCTTACTGCGTCACTGATGATGCAGCAACTTCAAGCTTTCCAACTGGCCCTCTCCGATCTTCCCATGGGAATGCCTCCCCTCATCTCTTTGGGGTGGCTCATCCTGGCTCTGATACCTGTTTCCGCCCTGTTTAGTGCCTTGTCGTTAGCTTTGGCAGCGTTAGCACGAAGTGCCAAAGAGGGACAATACTACTTAATGCCGATGCTACTCGTGACGATGCCACTGATGATCTTACCGTCGCTACCATCGATTCAGCTGGAGCTTGGGACTAGTCTCATCCCTGTCACAGGATTGATGCTGTTGCTACGGGCACTCATGGAATCGGACTATGCTATCGCTGCGTTATACTTCTTACCCGTACTAGGAGTAACAGCTGCTTGCTGCTTACTTGCTATGCGATGGGCTGTAGACCAATTCAACAACGAATCGGTGCTCTTCCGCGAAAGCGAGCGATTTGATTTGCGTGCATGGCTCTGGCACCTGATCCGTGATCGGCAGGACACTCCCACGGTCAATCAAGCGATATTTTGTGCCATCGCAATCCTTATGCTCCGTTTCTTAGTTGGCTTTCAAATCTCGCTACCCGAGAACTGGATTAGTTTAGCGACATTGACCGTACTGACCCAATTTGCGTTCTTCGCTTTACCAGCCGGTCTCATGGCGCTCGTTCTGACCAGAAAACCTCGAGAAAGCTTGCTGTTACGTTGGCCACGTTGGTCCTCGTTGCCGGCGGCCGTTTTATTAGCCGTTCTGCTACATCCGAGTGCAATCGCCTTGAGCGTATTTATCCAACAGACTTATCCTCTTCCGGAACAGATCGAACATATCTCCCGCAATCTAATCGGCGGAGCTCCCAATCTGTTGACCCTACTCCTCGTGATTGCGGTCGTACCGGCTATCTGCGAAGAATTGGCCTTTCGCGGATTCATCCTCTCCGGTTTACGACACCTGGGGCACCGCTGGTGGGCCATCATGTTAAGCAGTCTTTTCTTTGGAGTAGCCCATGGCATCGTCCAGCAATCATTCTCAGCTACCTTAATTGGCATGATCATTGGGTATGTGGCCGTCCAATCTGGCAGTTTGCTGGTTTGCATCCTATTCCACGTCACTCACAACTCCCTGGCCATTCTCAGCCAGACCTTGCTGCTTCAGTATGCACCTCACGTTCCCGGAAGTGAGTGGCTGTTCGAACTCACTGACGCGGGAATCGTCTATTCCTGGCCGCTGGTTGGAGTGTCATTGGTAATGGCACTGGGTGTGGTCCAATGGTTCCGAATGTTGCCACATCAACTCTATACCGAAGAACGTTTGCAAAAGGCCCTCGCTCATCAGTCAGCCCGACTGACCAGCTGAGAATGAGACACGGATGTTTCGCACGCTTTAGAAAGACACCAACGGCCGGGTTGTACCAAACGGTTTCTAAAAGCACACTCAATACAGATAAGGATGAGCGTTTTCGAAACCATTCTCTACGCTCTTGGAATTCGCACCATGAAATGGCAATGCGTCACAGCTATCTTTTGTTATCTGGTGATCCTGATCCAGCCAACCATCAGCAGCGATGAAACGCAATGGGACGCCCTCTTCCGTTCAGTCGATCTTGATATGGAGAATTTCGCGAGGTAACACTGACCGACGGGACGACGGCCACATTGAAACTCCTGGGCGTCACAGAAATTCGCGATCCGGTCAGAAACGCGCTGCGCGGTGCCAAGGTGACCGTCGAGGTCAATGGAGTTCAGTGTGTCTTAGGACGTGATTCGTTTTTGAGCCAAGACTTGAGTAATACAAAAAGAGACGGAGGCTTTTTGTTAATGACCCTCCCTTTCTTACTCCCATCGTATTTTAGACACGCGCAAGATATTCAGCGACAGGACAACTCCTCCGGTCCGATATGATCGCTTTCTGAGATCCGGAGAAACATAACTTGGCCGACGCGGAAAAAGCAATTAATCCGAGCCGACAATGACTGATTGCTGTAGCGGTGTGAAATGGTGGGTCGAATTCGCCGATTCATTTCATCCCATCGCAATGGGTCCGAACCTACCTATTCAACAACGCGTTCGACGAATTGACGGAGGCTCATGAATGCTTGATAATCGGCGCAGTCATACGGATGCTAAATTCAGACGGGAAGATAAGACCGTGTCACGGAGGAACATTGGTGAACCTGAACTCAATCATCTGTCCTAGTGCGGAGAACCCTGACAATGCATTGCTTGAGAGGCCGCACGTTCCATTTTGCTTGTTTGATTTTCTTGATCGCGGTCCGAACAGTCGGCGCGCCTCACGCTGCCTGGGGGGCAAACACGAAATCAGCCTATCCTCCTGAAAACGATTCACTAGCGGGGCTCCGCGCGGCGCTCACACCCGTCGTAACGCCCGGAAAAACCATTGTCATCGAAGGTCCACCTTCGGATTTGCGCGACACCGAGACAGAAAATTCTGTCGATTCGATAAAAGAACGCTTTGTGCGCATGATGGATGACGCGCTGCTAGTTCATTTCAAACAGATCGATGGGATCGGGATCTCAGGAGGCTGCGAGCGACTCTACGATTTTTCAATGTTCCATCGCTGCCGTTTAGCCACCGCTTACTTGTCTGGAATGTTCCGCCCCGCATGGTATGACCTGTACCACTGGAAAACGACCGGTGGTCAACAGGGTGTGGATCGTGACACGTTTAATGAAGTATTCTACAAAAACTTTCAATGGGCAGATTTAGTGCTCGTCAGTATCCAGCGAGGTGTCAACATACGTCTGGCCACCATGGCGTACGACGCCGCCAGTGACAAACAGGGGTTAGTCGTCGAAATGATGCCCACCATTCGACACTACACGGATCGGATTTCCGTCGGTGGCGATGACCGTGACGGCGACGGCCGTAATCTGTCACACGAATACGACATTGCTGACTATACGGAATTCCTCGCGAACAGCTGGAAGCAATAGCTATTTCCCAGATTCCAGGCTGTACCAAAAACGACGCCAACGGAAGGAAAACGATGTCGCTGCCTGAGTTTCATCCAGTTGTCCTAGATTGGTTTCAACAAAGGTTCCGTACTCCAACTCGGGCTCAGTCCGAAGGGTGGCCGCCGATCCTGGCAGGGAACAATACACTCATCGCTGCGCCCACAGGCAACGGCAAAACTTTGGCAGCCTTCTTGGCATGTATCGATCGGCTTCTTCGCTTAGAACTCGATCAGTCTCTAAAACAAAAGACGCATATTGTCTACGTCTCTCCACTACGAGCATTGTCCAACGACATGCATCGTAATCTGAAAGAACCGCTGGATCAGATTGCAGCTGGCGCGGTGGATGCTGGTTGGCCACGACCAGATATCCAGGTCGGACTACGTACCGGAGACACTTCTGCATCACAGCGCGCAGCGCTGGTGCGCCATCCACCCCACATACTCGTGACCACTCCGGAATCACTCTATTTGATGCTAACGAGTCGCCGAGGACGAGAGTCGCTGGAAGACGCTAACACGATCATCGTAGATGAGATCCACGCCCTCGCAAGAGACAAAAGGGGATCCCATCTTTCACTGTCGATCGAACGCCTGGAAGCTCTAACAGCCCGACCACTACAAAGAATCGGGCTGTCTGCTACCCAAAAACCGATTGAACGAATTGCACAGTTCTTGGTGGGACAACAACCTCCGTCCGATGGACTCGCGAATGTGGACGAGAACCAGGACCCGTCCACATTGGATGGCAACCGGGACACATCGCAGCCAGCTCGGTCATGCCATATTGTAGACGCAGGACACGTGCGCGAGCTTGACCTAGGCATCGAAATCCCGGACGGCGAACTGGGCGCGGTTTGCAGCATCGACCAGTGGCAAAGTGTAAACCAGCAAATCGTTGAGCTCATTCGTTCACATCGCAGCACGCTGATTTTTGTGAATACACGGCGTCTGGCCGAGAGGGTGACCCACTGGTTGACCGAGTTGCTGGGTGATGAAGTGGTCTCCAGTCACCATGGATCGTTATCCGCTGACATTCGCCTGGATACTGAACGGCGCTTGAAGGCGGGCGAATTGAAAGCTGTTGTAGCAACTGCTTCTTTGGAACTTGGCATCGACATCGGTTACATCGATCTGGTCATTCAGATCGGTTCGCCTCGATCGATCGCTGCGCTGCTACAGCGCATCGGCCGTTCTGGGCACGCCCTGGGATTGATCCCCAAGGGAAGATTATTTGCTCTCAGTCGCGACGAATTGCTGGAGGCGATGGCACTGCTGCGAGCTGTTCGCGCAGGTCGGCTCGACACTCACCGCATGCCAGTCGCACCGGTCGATATTTTGGCACAACAGATCGTCGCCGAACTTGTGGGGCGTGATTGGGACGCCGACTCGTTGTTTGACTCAATCCGCCAAGCCGATCCATTTAAAACACTTCAACGGACGGAGTTTGATCGTGTCTTGGAGTTCCTGTCCGAAGGCATCACTAGCAAACAAGGGCGTAGCCGGGCACTGGTCCACTATGATCGCGTCGGACAACGATTGAAGGCTCGGCCAGCAGCTCGCATCATCGCCACCTGCAACGGTGGTGCGATCCCCGAAATCGGTGCCTTTCGTGTGGTCACCGAGACCGAAGGCACGGTTGTCGGATCGTTGGATGAAGATTTCGCCTTGGAAAGCAGCATCGGAGACATCTTCCTCCTTGGCAACACATCATGGCGCATCCAACACGTGCGCGGTGGTGAGGTAACGGTCACAGACGCCCATGGAGCCCCACCCACCGTACCGTTCTGGCGCGGAGAAGCACCCGGGCGCACACTCGAACTGTCGAGTGAAGTCTCTGACATGCGGGCTGAGCTGGAAAAACAACTAAAAGAAAATGAGGTCGCTCATACCATAAACTGGCTGGAGGAAAGTATCGGCTGTACGCAGGATGCAGCTCGGCAAGCCGTCCACTACGTCGCTGCCCAGTATGCGGCCGTAGGAGTCGTACCGACTCAGCATCAAGTGGTGTTCGAACGATTTTTTGACGAAACCGGAGGGATGCAACTAGTCGTTCATGCACCGTTTGGAGCTGACATCTGTCGCGCCTGGGCGCTCGCCATGCGAAAACGGTTTTGTGTCTCGTTCGATTTCGAACTGCAGGTGACAGCCGATGACAACGGCTTCATTCTTTCGCTAGGACCGCAGCATAGTTTCGCCATCGAAAGCTTGTTTCCCATGCTGAACCAGCAGAATGTTCGACCTCTGGTGGAACAAGCATTGCTGTTCCACCCGATGTTTCCTATGCGTTGGAGATGGAACGTCACACGGGCACTCCAAGTAGATCGCATGCGCCAAGGAAAAAAAGTTCCACCCGCGCTACAACGATTTCGTGCCGACGACTTGCTGTCGGCCGTTTTTCCCAAACTGACCGGCTGCCAGGAAGAACATTCGGGGCCTCATGAGATTCCGGACCATCCGCTCGTTCAGCAGACCATGTACGATTGCCAACACGAAACGCTGGACGTCGACGGGTTGTTGGAGGTACTGGGGCGCGTCGAACGTGGCGACATCACGTTCTTGGCGCGCGACACCCGTGAGCCGTCCCCCTTTTCGTACGAACTGCTAAACGCCAACGTCTACGCTTTCTTGGACGGAGGTGAGCTCCAAGAACGACGGGCGCGGGCTGTTACGCAGCGACGCTCGGTTACTGTGGATGAAATGACAGATCTAGCATGGCTGGATCCGGTAGCCATCGAACAAGTACGCCAACAGGCGAAACCACTCGTACGCAATGCTGATGAACTGCATGACGTGCTATTAACTCATATTGTACTGTCCGTCGACGAAATCGATCCGGCCTGGCAACCCTGGCTGGATGAACTTTTGCAAACCGGTCGCGCAACATCGACGAAGTTGTCCAACCATGCAAAAGCGTATGTGCCTGCGGAACGTCTGTCCGCCGCGCTGGCCGCGTTTCCCGATGCCTCGATGGATCCCATGCTTTCTGCTCCACGTGGAATCCGCACAGAGTGGACAGCCATCGAAGCTCGCTGCGAAATGGTGCGAGGCATGATGGAAGAGTGCGGACCCACGACGGCCGAGCGAGTAGCGCACCAGTTGTCCATAAGCGTGACCCAAGCATTCGCTACATTGGAATCTCTAGAAGGGGACGGAGTAGTCTTGCGAGGACAATTCGAGCAGGACCTACAAGAAGATCCCGATGAAGCCAATACGCCAAAACCAAGTTCGTCATCAAGTACTTCCTCGCAAGATTCACTTCAATGGTGCCATCGCCGCTTGCTGGCTCGGATTCACCGTTTGACGATCCAGGGACTGCGAAAAGAAATTGAGCCCGTTCCCGTCGAAACGTTCCTGCGGTTCTTACTATCGCATCATGGAACAGGTTCACGGCCTCGAGCCACCGGCAGTCATGCAGTTTTCGACGCGATCAGTCGGCTTCAAGGAATCGACTTACCCGCCGTCTGTTGGGAAAGGGACCTTTTGCCGGCTCGCGTCGCTGACTATGAGCCCAGTTGGCTGGATGAACTGTGTTTGGAGGGAGAAGTCGCTTGGGGCAGGCTGTTTCCGCCCGCACGCGATGCGAGCAAGAGCCGTCCGATGGCTTCGTTGACGCGTGCCGCCCCCATATCTATCTGGCTGCGAGAAGACCGAGATTGGTTATTGTCCCAATTCACGATGGACGAGTCTGCCCCGATGGAACTCTCTAGTCCGGGTCAGTTGGTGGTGCAATTATTAAACGCCAACGGCGCTATGTTCGCCTCAGACCTAGCCCGTGAAGGAATGATGTCCTCCACTCAATTGAACGAGGTGTTAGGCGAGTTAATCACGCGCGGCCACGTCACGTCGGACCGATACGCCGGTTTGCGCACACTCTTTACGGACAAACGCACAAAGCAACGGAGTCGGCGATTCGGTCGCCGAAGAGGAGAACAAGGATCGGCGGGTCGCTGGTCGTTGTGGCGGCCCGCTACCGACATTTCATTAGATGAGGAAGAAGTCACCATGGCCTGGTGTTGGCAACTTTTAAATCGCTGGGGAGTCGTGTTTCGCGACCTATTGCAGCGTGAGCCAGGAGCGCCACCGTGGTATCGACTGCTGAGGTGCTACCGACGTCTGGAAGCACGTGGCGAGATTCGGGGAGGTCGATTCGTGGCAGAGGTAGGTGGTGAACAATTTGCGACTAGCGAGACCGTTCGCATGTTGCGCTCCACGCGTGACCAAGAGCCTAAGCAAGAAACAATCGTGCTGTCTGCAGCCGATCCACTGAACCTACTAGGCATCATCACAAGACACGATCGTGTGCCTTCCGGACCAACTCACCGCATTGCGTTGGTAGACGGGCGCCCTGCCGCAGCGCTTCAAGCCAACAAGATACGCATCCTGGACCAGCAGCTTACAGCAGACCAGCAAGTGCAAGTAAGCAATGCGTTACGGCGGGACATTACCCGAACTGATCATCACCGTCGACGGCAAATTGCCGCCTCGATCCAGGGAAAACGATGATGCCAAGCGAGTGGAGCCAATCAAGCTATGAGTTGTTCTCTCAGCTGACTTTCTGACATTGCCTAGCTGTTAAAGGTCCAATCTTTCCCGTCACTCCGTGTTTTTTCCAGTAAACACTCACTGTGATGAAGATGCCAGCAACTCCCGCAAATGAATCGCGACCGATTCGGCAAGCGCCGTCGTATGATAACCACCTTCCAAAACACTTACCAGTTTGCCACCGGCATGTGCATTTGCCACTTGCATCACCGCTTGCGTTAGAATCTGAAAGTCTTCACTTTCCAGACCCAAAGAGCCAATCGGATCCATACGATGACTATCGAACCCGGCACTGAGGATCATGAGTTCCGGCCGGATTTGAGCTGCGAAGCCCTCCAGCCCAGCAGTGAACTTGTTTACATAGTCTTGCCGTGTAATTCCAAACTGCGTTGGTAGATTTTTGATAGTTCCTAGCCCGCGCCCGGTTCCCGTTTCATCCTCAGCACCCGTTCCCGGATAAAATGGCCAACGGTGAATAGACAGAAACCCAACCTGTTCGTCTTCCCAAAAAATCGCCTGCGTCCCATTCCCATGGTGTACGTCCCAGTCGACGATGAGTACCCGATCCAGCTCACATTCGGTAATCGCCACGCGAGCTCCCACTGCCACGTGGTTGAACAGGCAGAAACCCATGGCAGTTTTCGCTAGTGCGTGATGTCCTGGTGGCCGCACCAGGCAGAGGGCCGTTGCATCGTCACCCTGGACCACTCGTGTGACAGCATCTGCGACAGCGCCAGAAGCGTGTGTAGCCGCCTCGAACGATCGGGCAGATACCACCGTGTCCGAGTCAACGCGTCCTCCGCCCGCGTCACACAACGCCTCGATCCCTCGCACGTAGTCTGTCGGATGAACACGCGACAGTCGCGTAGCACTGATAGGATGCACTTCGCCACGCGTACAACGATCGGCTAACCCGTCTGCGGTAATCCGTGCGGTGATCTGCCGAAGCCGTTCACCACATTCGGGATGAGCGCCCGTGTCGTGCTCTAGATAGATCGAATCCGAGTATAACAGCGTCATGATGCAGCTTCACGCACCAACCAGCAAATGCAGTTACACGCCAGGAGTGAGTCACCGACTAAGGATCGACCGTCAACGCCAGTAATTCGTCAATACGTGCCTTGAGTTGGCTCAACTTGATCGGCATCTGCACCACGTTGCGGTGAACAGAAGTATTTGCCTGGTCAGTCCATTCCGAGTGTTCTTCATCCAATAGGAGAATGGCGGGTATTTTGCGTGTACGTTTCAATTCACCAAATGTGTTGAATCCTCGTAGTGCGTCACTCGCCAATTCTCGCGTGCTAAAAATGACACAATCGGCCGGAGGTTCGTCGGAGTTCTCAAAACGACCCAAAGCCCGTGTGGGGTCGCTCGTGACAAGCACGCGAAAGCCCCGTTTTTTTAGTTTTTCTCTCATCAAATCCTGCAGCTCGGAATCGGATTCGACCAGCATCAGGGTATGTGAGGCTGCGGCCGTCGTTTGCGGCACAACCGTTTGTATATCAATGCTCGAACTTTCCGATTTAGGAACCTCCTGATCGCTCCGTGTGACCTGTCTTCGAGACATCTTTTGGCTGGCGATCTTCAGATCTTCCCGCATCTCGCCAGGAGACTGGTACCGGCTATTGGGGTTTAGCTGCATCGCTTTCTTGACCACCATCACCAAGTGTTGTGCCAAATGCGGTTCATGGTGCATAATCGGAGTGACTTCCTGGAATCGGCTGACACTCAGTCGCTGAATACGATGTTTTGTTTCGTGAAGCGGAGCATGTCCGGTAAGCATGTGATAGAGCATGCACCCCAAGAAATAGACGTCACTGCGTTTGTCGTCTTTGCGCACGCCGGTCGCTCGTTCCAATCCGGCGTAATCGATCGCACGAGGATTGGGGTGATCTTCGACCTTCGTAGATTGCTTTCCTGACGCAGCAGCCAAACCGAAATCGACCAACTGTGCCGTCCCCACGCTGGACACGAGCACGTTGGAGAGTTTCATGTCTCGATGAGTAATGCCTCGATCAAATGCATAGTCCAATCCGTCAGCGATTTGCACGGTTAAATCGATCGCTTCGGACGGATTTAGTTTCTTGCGAACTTTCACGAATTCACGTAAGTTCCGGCCCTCGACGAAATCCATGACAAGATAGTGAGCTTTGCCAAACGTATTCACCTCATGAATAGGCACAATATTCTTGTGTCGCAAAGTCTTTCCCATACGACCTTCACGCAAGAAGCTTTTTGTCTCTTCCGGATCATTCGAAAAACGATTCCGCAGTACCTTGAGCGCCACCACGGCACGCGACGCTCGATGGACAGCGCGGTAAACGCGGGCGAAAGTTCCCGTGCCGACTAAATAAAGAGTCTGATAGTCGCCGTAGAAGAATCCTGACCGGTCACCACGAATCAGTTTCTCGACCTGGTAATTCGTCAGCATTTCACGACGAACCGCTACTTGCTTGAATTCCTCAGCACCAGCTTCACGACTTCCCAATTCGCTCCAAATAGACTCCAATTGCCGCTCGTCGAGAAGATTTGCGTCAATGACCCGCTGAGCAAATTGTTCGGCAGAAAATGAAAGCATAAGCGTTCGAACCAGCTAAAACTATCCATGATACTGATTTTGGATCCCGTTCACAATTGTTATTTAGCTGCGCAGTGTGTCCAATCTCACGCTAACAACCCCCAGAACGGTTTCATAAAACAGCTTGTTGAAGTCCTTTGAGACCGGCAAATTCGTTCAGGAATCCAACCTTTGTGGCATCACTACCTCGTTGGTAACTTGAGGCCCCAGTCTGAAATATTGGGGACTGTTGGTGGAAGTGAATTGTCGTTCTTGAATATCAGACGGAGGTTGTGAGCCTCCTGTTTTGTCGTTGTTCGCCCATTGTAAAATCTGGTTTGGCTCGCCATTACCCGAAAATAATAGCTATAGTATAGAATGTTCACGGCGTTGTCCGAGCAGACTGTGCGACGCGGACTGCTCTCACTCTAGAATAACTTATTCGTCGATCTCGTCGTCTTCACCTGGATCAAACTCGTCGTATTCGAATTCTTCCTGCTGTCCCTGGCTAAGTTCCAACTGAAACGAGTCACGTTCTCGCCGAGTCGCTTCCAGATCGAACATCAGGTATTTCATGTCCAGGCGAAGTTGGCTGAGTGCTTCTTGAACCAACGACAAAATGCGCCGGCGTCTCCAGGTGCTTTCCACAACCCGGCTGACCAACGGACCAAACTGAGCTCGTACATCAGCAGGTAGTTGGGCAACAGCTGCTTCCAACTTGACGACGTCATTGGGTAATGTCTCATTTTTGACGGTGGAAAGTCGCGATGTTGTCGTCATGGTTGCTCCCAAAGATAGCGTGGATAACACTGGTTCTGTGCTCCCATGCATTTGCGAACTGCGTGCCATACTAGGGCTATCATTGCCAGCATTTTCACAAGTAGATGTCGGATAATGATTTAGGCGCATTGCTATCGCCTGACACCCAACGTGTATGTTGTTGGGAAATTGACACCTGATCTGGCCTCGTGTCGCAAATCATTGTAAAAGCTCACCTTACGTCGACGATACAAGAAAGGCTTCTTGTTGACAAATTGCCACAAGCTGGGTGACGCGTTCGCATGAAATCATGCATATGTCCTTCTTTTGCAACATGCTCAAAACTCGTTAGTAGGTGGCTACGATCCATGTCCGGCCGCTTACCGGGGCTAGTGCGATTCGTGCGGCTGGGATGCCTTCTGACAGCTTCCCTGTGGGGATCACTGTTCTTGGATCTGTCACTGGGCAGAATGTCTCCAAGAACATCGTGCGCCGCCGAATTCATCTTGGACGACTTCGAAACTCCCGAAACCTCTTGGCGCGCCGCAGGAGCCGACTGTCAAGTTCGACCTTTGCAGCATAAACGAATCTCAACAGAGTTCCATTCTGGCCAAGGCAGCGAATGGATCCATATCCAGGCGGCTCCTGGTACCTATGTTTATTACAGCCACCCTATTAGCCCAGCACGTATCATTCCTGAATTGCAGCTGTCCGTATGGATCAAGTCCAACCGACCAGGTCTCCAGCTTTTGACAAGGGTGGTGTTTCCCCGTAACCTCGATCCCCACACTCAGCAACCGCTAACCACTTGGATCCGCGGATCAAGTTACAGCCAGGTTGGAGAATGGGAGCAACTCGTGCTCCGTAATGTGCCGACGCTGGTGCGTCGAGCCACCCAGCAGTTACGAGCGCAGCTTGGGCCACAGGTCGACGAACGTGAAGCGTTTCTCGATATGGCGGTGTTGAATGTATATGGGGGCGCTGGTTCTACAAGCGTGCTGATCGACGACCTGGTATCTGTTTCTCAAGTCGATACTTCGCAACTGCGAGCAGGTCTGGCTGCGTGGACTCGCAAAGAGCCTCAGGAATCCAACCTCTCCACAAATTTCGCCGACGAAACACTTACTTTTGACCGTGGAAGGATCGATACGGCACGTCTAGAAGGTTCTGTTTTGGTTGCCGGTGGCCGCCCCCTTTTTCCTCGACTTTTGGAACATCACGGTGAATCCTTTGAGCTGACAAAGGCATTAGGATTCGATGGCATCATCCTCCCCATGGTGCCAACACCGCAGCAGCTCACGTCTGCCAGTGAGCATGGAATCTGGCTGGTAGCTCCTCCACCAAACACCGACCGCACGCAGCAGATTGGACCAGAATTCAATTGCGTACTGGCATGGGATTTAGGCCACCGTTTGGTCGGAACCGATCTCGACGCCACACGACAATTGGCCAATGCCGTCCGTGGCGCAGATCCCGTTTCAGCTCGCCCAGTCATCTGTAATGTTCGCAGTGAACACCGTCGTTTTAGCCGCCACGCCAATTTACTGCTCGTCGGGCGCGACACGCTTCACACGTCGTTCGATTTGCGCGAATACGGTCCCTGGTTAGCCGAACAGCGAGGCTTGGCCGGCCCTTGGACTCCCGTATGGGCAGCCCTGCAGACCGACATTGCACCCGCCTTGTTGCAACAATGGCAGAGCATGGGGATGTCGTCATCCGAAGAGATTACAGTGGACCCTGACCAGTTAAAGCTGCTGGCTTATACACTCATCGCATCGGGCGCACGGGGACTGTGTTTTGCTTCCCACCATCCGGTGTCTCCCCATCCAGAAATCAGCGGGCGGGCAGCAGCACTGGGATTGCTGAACCAAGATCTGGAACTCATTGCTCCGTGGGCCGCCGCTGGGAAAATAGTGGCTTCCGTTGCCACCAGTGATCCTCAAGTTCATGTGACCGTACTGGGGCTAGATCGTTCGCACCTGGTGTTGCCCATTCGTTATGTTCCTCACAGTCAATTCGCCGCTGGTGCCTCGAATACACAAACCATTTCGTTTGTCATTCCAGGAGTTCCGGACTCCAGCGAACCATTCTTGATCACGTCTTCCCGGTTGAAACCATTACGTCGCAAGCGAGTCGCTGGTGGTATGCGTGTGACTCTGAATGATTTCAGCCTTACGAGTGCCATCGTCATGACACAAGATCCACTCGTCATCCGCCAACTCACACGGCAGCTCGCCGAACAGCGCGTGCGTCGCGCCCGCTTCGCCCACGACATTGCAACGCATCTGTCAACGACTACCGAATCGACGATCCTGCAACTTGCCGGCCCGGGGGCCAAAGCTCCCAGCGTTGACGCAACACTGAATTCAGCTCGTTCCACACTGGCGCAGTGCCAACAACTTTTTCAATCGGGTGATTACAAAGCCAGTACCGAATATGCCAACCAAGCTATCCTGCAGTTAAGTCAAGTGCGACGTGCTACCTGGGAACAAGCCTCAGGGCGCTTCCGCTGGCCGGTAGCCAGTCCGCTGTTGATGCATTTCCAAACACTTCCCTTACACTGGGAAATGACTCAGCGAGTGGCAATGGCCGGAGAGGGTGACAATCTATTGGCAGCTGGTGATTTTGAAAGCTTGTCCCACATGATCCAGAATGGCTGGCAACAAGAAATCACATCAGTTGCCACTGTTTATGGTGACATAGAGCTTTCACCACAGACAAAAAAATCTGGGAACTACTCACTACACATTCGTACGTTGACCCGACGACCAGATAAAGAAGATCCCTTGGTGGCCATAGCACCGGTGACCGTTCGAAGCGCTGCTGTGACCACCCAACCGGGACAATTGGTTAAGATACAAGGGTGGATCATGGTCGACGGAGAGATTACGAGGAGTCGTGATGGTTTCGTGGTTTCCGATTCCGTGGGAGGCACCGGTATGGGACTTCGCGTCTCGACAACGGACGGCTGGCAACCATTTGTGCTTTACCGCACCGCCGACGCTTCCGGAGAATTGAGAGCTGTCTTTTCCATGACTGGTGTTGGAGATGTCTTTGTCGACGACGTTGCCGTGCACCCCATTCCATATTCACCTGCCAACGACCACACCCTGCATCAAGCAATCCATTTGCGGCAGATGCTCCCACCCCCAGCACTGCGTTAGCTGAACACGCCGAAAACCTCACTCCTTCTGACCAAATATGTCACCTATCCATGCGAAGCTACGTCGTGACGCGCTCGACATCTGGCAGGCTGGTGTGGACGCGGTGCGCAGTGACCAACTTGTGCGCGACAACATACAGGTCGAAGGAAATCGGTTACTCATTGGAAATGAAGTGATCGACCTGAATAAAGTGCAGCGCATCGTGGTAGTGGGCGCTGGCAAAGCGGGCGCTGGTATGGCAGCCGGACTCGAAGAAGCTTTAGGAACACAGTTAGCTACCGCGAAACAGCTCACGGGTTGGGTCAATGTACCGGCCGATTGCGTGAGAGAACTTTCATTCATTCACTTACACGGGGCTCGACCAGCAGGCGTTAACGAACCAACGCCCGCCGGAGTCGAAGGGACTCAAAAGATACTGGAATTAGCCACCTCGCTAGGACCACAGGATCTGTGTCTTTGTTTGATATCCGGTGGTGGCTCCGCCCTAATGCCTGCACCGGCCGTGGGAATCAGTTTGGCGGACAAACAAGCAGTCACCAAGAGCTTGAGTGCGGCGGGTGCCAACATCGAACAGCTGAACATCGTTCGTAAACAAATAAGTGCCATTAAGGGTGGCGGACTGGCAAGGGCTTGTGGTTCTGGACGACTGATATCGCTCATCATCTCCGATGTACTGGGAGATCCTTTGGATGCCATCGCCTCCGGGCCAACGGTCACCGACATGTCGACTCCGCAAGCTGCTCTCAAGGTCATCGATCAGTTTTCGACTACCGCAAGCAGTGTTCCCGCCGCAGTGGTGGATTTCTTGCGGAAAAAAAAGTCGGACGGTGCAACTCAAGGCTCCAACTTTGGCATCACACAAGTGACGAATATCGTACTAGGTAACAACGCTGTCGCGGTCGAGGCGGCCGGTGCACATGCCGAAAAATTGGGCTATCGTCATGCCATGACAACAGCCGATCGGTCAGAAGGACTAGCCGAAGACGTTGGCTCTCATCTCGCCAACTTGGCCATGGACATGCTCCACCAAAGTGGCCCGAATTGCTTGATCACCGGTGGCGAGCCAGTCGTTCAACTGGTTGAGGAATCTCAGCGAGGGCGCGGAGGTCGGAATCAACAGCTGGTATTGGCTGCATTGGATACGATCGTCAAAAAAGTGCAATCTGATTCAACAGCTGGAGCAGAACCGACTCCATTCCCAGCTTCCATCGTTTTGCTCTCGGGTGGGACCGATGGAGAGGATGGGCCCACGGACGCGGCAGGTGCGGTGATCGACACCGACATGGTCCGTCGTACCATCGAACAGAATCTCAACATCTCAGAATATCTCCGCAGGAACGACGCGTACGGTTTCTTTGAGCCGCTGGATGGTCTAATCCTATCCGGTCCTACACACACCAACGTATGTGATCTTCGAGTCCTCCTGGTAGAAGACATAACCAAATGATCTCATGCCGAACGCCTGAGCCAACGGTGCTGCACGTTCGGCTCAAGAGAGCGGCGTTTACCCGACCACAGCGGCTGGCCTATGAAACAGGGTTACCCTTGGCGAGGCCGTGGCCAAGGCTTACGATGGATAGTCGTCCACATCCATCATGAAAGGACCCCCTCTTGTGGCCAATTTCGCAGCGATTTTACCGGCGGCTGGGAAGAGCAGCCGGTTTCATGACAAACATTACAAGAAGCCATTCGCGATTTTGGATCAGCGCGCGGTCTGGTTGCATTCGGCCGAAAAATTTCTCAATCGCGACGATGTTAAACAAGTGCTCGTGGTCGTCGCTCCCGAAGATCGCGAAGACTTCATGTTCAAGTTCGGTGCCAATGTAGCCATTCTTGGTGTGGAAGTCGTGGACGGTGGTGCACAGCGTGCGGATTCGATAGCCAACGCATTGGAGCGTGTGAAACCAGACATTGATTTCGTGGCAGTTCACGATGCAGCTCGGCCTTGTATGGTGGACGAATGGATCAGCACCATCTTTTCGGCTGCCGAGAAAAGTGGTGCGGCCATCTTTGCAGTTCCTGTCGCGGGGACCTTGAAACGTGCGGGTTCTGATCAGACAATTTCAGAAACCGTGGACCGCAGTGATGTCTGGGAAGCTCAAACGCCCCAAGTCTTTAAGCGAGAACTGCTTGTACAGGCTTACGCACAACGTGGAAATCTATCAGCCACCGACGACGCACAACTTGTCGAACAGCTTGGTCACCCAGTCACGATCGTCCCTGGCTCCTCCATCAACTTCAAAATCACTACCAGGGAAGACCTGCGGCTGGCGCAACACGCCTTAAAAGCCCTTCCCAAACCGAAACTTAAGAATTCAGGACATCCCTTTGCGGATGATGACTTGTGGCGATAAAAAACATCCACCAGGAATTGAGCTGGCGTGGACTGATCCATCAAACCACGGACGAAAACAATCTTGCTTCGTGGCTGGCGAAGGAATCGCGAACGTTCTATGTGGGCTTCGATCCTACAGCTGAAAGCTTACACGTAGGTAGCCTGTTACAATTGGCGACCATGCGACGCTTTCAACAAGCGGGGCACAAACCGATAGTCCTAGTCGGTGGCGCAACGGGAATGATCGGGGATCCGAGTGGCAAGAGCGAAGAACGTAATCTACTGTCAGTCGACGACCTGCAACGCAACGTTGCTGGGATCGAATCGCAAATGCGAAAAATCCTAGACTTTGACGCAGGAGCCCATTCCGCCGTGTTAGTGAATAACTACGACTGGATGAAGTCGTTTGGCTACCTTGAGTTTCTCCGCGACGTCGGCAAATGCTTCCCCGTGAACGTGATGCTCGCTAAAGACTCCGTGAAAAGTCGCCTGCAGCGCGATGACGGAGGCATCAGTTACACGGAATTTAGCTATATGTTGCTACAGGCCTATGACTTTGTCTACCTGCACGAGAACCATGACTGTGAGTTGCAAGTGGGAGGTAGTGACCAGTGGGGAAACATCACTGCTGGTATCGATTTGGGGCGCCGCCTACGAGGCGCCCAGCTGTACGGTATGACATCCCCTTTGTTGACCAAAGAAGATGGTACCAAGATGGGAAAAACCGAAACCGGGACGGTATGGTTGGCCCCAGAACGCACCAGCCCTTATGCGTTCTACCAATACTGGATCAACGTCGATGACGCGGACGCCGGGACCTGTTTGCGCATGCTAACGGAAATCGACCGCGAAGAAATCGACGTCTTGGACAGGGCGCGAGAGTCGCAACCTCATCTACGCGAAAGCCAAAAACGCTTGGCCGAATCGTTAACCCAACTCGTCCACGGAAGTGATGGTCTGGCCGCTGCCGAACGCGCCACCGCTGCCATGTTCGGCGGGGAAATCGGACCTGACTTTCCGGAGGAACAGCTTGCAGAAATATTTGCCGATGTTCCCAGCTGTACGGTCGCCAAAAACAGACTTGACGGCGACGGTTTAACGATCGTGGACGCGTTGGTTGAGTCCGGTCTGGCGGCCAGCAAAAGTAAGGCTCGTACGACCGTAGAACAGGGTGGTGGTTACGTCAACAATCGTCGCGTCGCCGATATAGAAACTCGGATCACTGTGAACGATCTGGTGGGCCAATCGATCATCATACTGCGGTCTGGCAAGAAAAAATACGCGCTGTTGCGCTTCGCCGACTAGTCGATTGCTTTCCCTCCAGGGGGAATATCTTTCTTGCAAGAAAATACACGAATTGTCACACTACCGGAAACGAATCAAATAAGACTTGAATCAGGTGATTGTCCGCTATGAAACGTCGGCGTAGCTGGTTCCGATTCATCTTGATCATCGCCACGTTCGTGTTGGTTGGCTGTGGTGTGTTGTTGGCCTGCGCACATTATGCTTCACAAAAAGAGCCCGAATTCTATCTGGTAGCGATGGCCACCGACGCAGAAGCCCAAGCTGAGGAAGGAGATAATCTGGAACGAGAAGTTTTACAATTGCACAACAGTGCTCGTCGAACAGGGACTTGGCAAGCTACGTTCACCGCACAGCAGATCAATGGCTGGTTGGCGACGGATTTAGAGACGAAATTTCCCGATCTGGTGCCACCTGAATTTCAGAATCCACGGGTGGCCATCGAAGCGGATTGTATGCGTTTGGCATGCTGGTATAAGGATCCACCCACCAGCACCATCCTGTCACTCGAAATTGACATTCAGCTCACTAACACACCGAATGTTGTAGCAGTCCATATCCAATCGGCTCGAGCAGGCGTTATCCCTGTTCCGCTCGTGCAAGTGCTCAATACGGTGAGCTACTTTGCCGGTCGAGCCGAAGTGGAACTTCGTTGGGCAAATATGAATTCTGATCCTGTTGCCCTGGTGACGATTCCCACCCATATCGATGAACTGCAGCATCTACTTCACCTGGACACGATCGAACTGCAAAATGGAGAAGTCTTTTTGTCGGGTCGCACGGAGAGTGATCCTGAGATGCATGAGGAGAATCAGGAAACTGAGAATGGCGATGTGGATCACACGGTAAAATCGGATGCGTCATGACGTGGAACTTTTGTGGGTTCCCTACAAAGGCCGGACCGAATTCGCCTAAGCTGTTGCCGGAACAGCGCAATGCCTCGAATTGAAAACGTGGCAATATATTCGAACTTGAATCAAAAGCGGCCCTAGCTGTATCGACAAAAGCATTTGCTCAGTCCGGCCTATAGACAACTCTTGTCTCAAAATGTTCCCGCCCTATTCACCATGAAACAGGGAAGTGGCGTGAACGTCTGGCAACTCGTTGTTAACGCCCGATGGTCGGATCTCAAATCTTCTTACATGACGATCGATAAGACGTTTTTCGGCGAAGGCAAAATCGCAAACATAGCCGATCCGTTCATCAGTGCGAGATTGATTGAGAAGCCAAACCGAATTCCATCTGCCACTGGTCTTGCTGAGAGCGAATGGCCGTCAAATAAATTCGCCCTCGCAAACTGATCAATATCGCTTCCACCACATCCATTTCCCAACGCAGCACTTTGTACGTCCCCCGTTCACACCGACTGACCTTGCCCCGATTGCCGGACACAGGACCTTCGTAGTCTAAATAGGCAAGTCGGTGGTCGGCTAATTCTGTCGCACGGATGGACATTCCAACGGAAGGCTCTTCTTCTAGCGCCCAAGTACGGAGCACATTTTCTCGTTCCAACATAAGATCCCAATGCAGCGCGCGGTTGGATGCGGCTGGCAATTCATGTCTGAGAAGGACAAATCGAGGAAGACTCGTCGAGGATTCCACGCTGGGTGTGCCGGGCATGAGGACCACTATAGCACATCACTCGAACTAATTGCCGACAATGGTCGATTCTTCGGAAACGACCATTGGGCTTGATCGAGCACTGGAAAGCATCGCCTGCAGATAAGCCTGGCCAGGCTGTGCCGCTGTAAATTCAAGACGCAGGAGAAGTTCTTCTCCCGGCCGTAATTCGCGGATGGTATCGGTCATGAACAAGTGCATGTTGGCAGCACTCGATTCCCCACGAGTCAACTGCATGTTGGTATTTTCGAGTTTTAGATTTTCCGGGAATGCGATTTGCAATTGAAGATCTTGATCAGATGTATTCCTGTCATTGACAACATGAATGAGAAAAACCATCCGTGCACCTGCACGCACTGGGTCGTTCAAATCGGTCAGTGTCAGTTGCAGATCCCCCTCTTGAGAAAGAGGTAACGGATCCTGCTGTGGAGTCTCCAAAGCTACGTTGTTTGCGGCTATCATATCGTTGCGCAGTTGGCTCGAATCTGCCAAATCAAGTGGTGCAGGAGCCGACAATCCGGGCATCGTTAACACCGAAGAAGACGTCTCGGCCGTACGCAAATTCTCTTGAGAACTTGCGTCGGCGGTACCCGGCTCTGACAAAACTGGACCTTCCTCGGTTTCTTGCACAAGATCGCCCAAACCGTGGATGACCAAACAGATCTCGTCCGCTGCCGTAACTGCCGGTGCCGAACTGGTGACCGAGACTGCATTGCAGGCAGAGGGACTGGCTGACTCACAACGGTAACGGACCGTTCGCATGGTGTATTCACCGGGTGCCAGTCGTTCTACGGTCCAGACCATCGCTCCGGGCGCTTGTCGAAAACCATCTGATGCCTGTAGCGGACGCAAAACACCCGTAGGATACTTATCTTCGACTTCTATGTTTTCAATGGGAACCGTGCCATTATTTTCTATGCGCACGGTGAACTCGGCTTCCTGGCCAACGTCGAGCGTCGTAGGACCATGCTTACTGACCACAATCTGAGGTTGTGAGGTGGCCGCTCCTGGGCCATGTTGCGGATCACCGGTAACCGATAAACACAGCCGTTGTGATGCTGCGACACCATCCTCGGCATTCAGTTGCAGATGGTGGCAAATGGTTCCTGCTTCAGTAACGGTGAACGTTACCGCAAACGCAATTTCTTCCCCTGGCGGCAAGTCACCTAGTCCCCGCTTAATAGGGCTCTCTGCTTCCTCGTGAACAAATCCCAGGTCAAACGCGTCATACACAATCACGTTCGTCAATGGTTGGGAACCCACGTTGCGAGCAACGATGCGATATTGTACCTGGTCACCCACGCGCGCTGTTTCCGGACCGCGAACATGCAATTCCAAGGGCTGATCCGTGACCCGTGCGACAATATGTTCCTCGGCCGTGGACGCATTTCTGGCACGGGCTTGCAAATGATGCTCAAAGCCTCCCGTCCGTTCGGCACGACAATGAAACTCAATGACTCGGCTCTTGCCGGCCTCTAAGTCACCAATCTGCCATTGAACTCGGTCGCCAAAGACTTGAGCTGGCGGATCACTGTTCAAAAATCGGATGCCCATCGGGAGCACATCACTCACGACAACTGACTCGGCTTTGGCTTCTCCGATATTGGTCACATCCACACGTATGGTGGCGGTCGAGTCCACATCAAATCGATCGGGATCCACAACACGCAATACCAAGGCAGGCGCCGCCCAACGAATGGTGGTGGTCCCTTGGCCCACGATACGGGGCGCCGTTCTCGGAGCACCATTTGCTGTATGCAGGACCTGCACCGCGACACGAGTTTCGGCCGTATCACGCAACTGCCGAACCAACTGCACGCGTGCCTGCCCGAGCTTGTCCACCCGCACGTCAATCGTGCTTTTATTTGTCGACACGAAGCGGAGATGAGATTCAGGTTCGACAGAGTAACGAACGATCGTACCGATAGCGGGTGCATCTTGGGAAACACGTCGCACCGTCGTGATCAGTTCCACGGGAATTCCCGGATTTCCCGTGGTGGCCTCAGGCAAAAGCCATTTGATATCTGGCTGAACAGCTGCTTCTGTCACGATGGGACGAAGGGCCGTTCGCACGTCTTGAGAATTCCCAGCAACCAGTAGAGCAGCTGAGCCACTGGATGTCGCTGAAAGTGTCGACAGCCTCGCATCCGAAACACCAGGTGGGCAAGGCGGAGGCGTGGACGGCGTCTGATAGGCGGGGCCGCGAAATGTCGATCGACCGCCAAATGGAAAATCGGACTGAATGGTCGTGTACTCTGGAGCAGGCAAGAACAACCTCTGACCCGAAGGATCAATTCGGGGTAGTTGAAGTCTCGTACATCCAAACAATGCAACGACACAAACGCCAATGATGATCAGCCTACTAATACGCTCCGTACTGCCACGTGATCCCTGCATGACGGCCGTGCCTTGCAATTTTATGTGGTATTCAGATGGTCCCCATCCACGGGTCCCATGACTTGCTCCGGTGCTGGAAACCCTTGTCTCCAATGGTAGCGCGTACCATCCGACGCCAGATTCGAATCTATGTCAACACCAAGAACGTACCACGTAAAATAGCCCCTTGTCCTGATTCTGCATCAACGTACGATGAAAAAAGGCGACCTGACGACCATATCATGCCGGTTTTGACACTTGCATGGTTGGTGCCAGTGAGCGAAGATGATGCAAGATCGATGCTAGCATCGGTCCTGCCGGTCGTTGGCTTCCCACCTGACCAACAACTCAATGATCTCGTTAGAGATCTTTTCGGAACCGAACATGTCGACGACCCGTGGGTGCAAGGCCCCTTGTTCGTAGACAATCTCTGATCTTCCTAGGAGCGACTTATGATGCGGCCCGTTTACGCTCATACTTGGATTGCCGTCTGGCTGACACTCGTCACGTGGACACCATGCCTTTACGCGGACTCGATCGAACAGGTCCGTACGGCGTTGGACACGTTGCAACAGTGGCTGGCAGAGAGTGAACACGGTGCAGGCTGGAACGATTATCTAAATAACTCTGCCTTACTTGAGGAACTGGATAAGGGGATGGATGCCGACGAAACTGTCGTGGCATCAGTGCTGAAGCGCTATGCGGCGGACCACGAGGACCTGTTGCGCCATCGATTCGTTGCCGTGCGTGACGCCGTGGAAGAGTGGCTGAAAATTCTGGCCTTTCCCAAACAAGACGAGCTTCCCAGATTGCTGCGCCATGCCAAAGAAAGTTTTCAGCCCGTCGATGCGGCGCGCGTGGAGGAAACCTACAAGGCACTTCAAGCCGCTTTGGCAGACCTCGATCAATTTCTGACGGCAGCAGGCAACACCAAAGCCGAAGGTTGGCGACAGTACCTGCGTTGGGACGAATTACAAGCCGAGTTGGATCGTGAAGAGTTGCCCGACATGAAGGTCCTGGTGAGCGTTCAGTCGCGGCTGGAAGACAAATATGATGGTTTGCAAATTCCCATTTTTGTCACTGTTCGGCAGGCGTTGCGCGATTATGGCGAAAGCTTGGTGTTTTCTCGGGAAAATTACCGTACACAATTCGAAAAATCTCTCGACACCTTGGCCACATCCATCGAAAAATACGCGGATGATCCGAGCCATGAATTGGCCAATAAGATCGCTCTGCGAGTCGGTATCCTCGAACGTAGCGATCAACTCAACGATCTGGTGAATGCCATTCGTCATTATTACGTACGATCCAATCTCTACCTGCAAATGTCGGATGAGTTAGTTGGCATTGGATTCATAGAACAGTTCGACGAAACGACTCCCATCAATCGCCGCACACAAGGCCGAAGTGTGACCGGAAAATCCACCACGACAGGAAAGATCAGGAGCAGGCTTGTTCCCAATTCAGAGATTGGTGAGATTCGTATTGAATTCGATGGTACGGTGAATTCTCGGACGCGTACCGTCAGCTCCCGCGGACCTGCCACCATTATCGGCTCTGGAGTAACCCAAATCGAAGCCTACAAGCAGCTGAATGTAAACGACGATGGAGTCGAAGAAATTGCTGCAGTTGCAAAGTGTGTAACGGACAGCGCGATTGAAAATATCGTGGCAAGCTCTGGCATCTATGGTCAGGTCAGGTCGCGTGCTCGTGCGGCACTTCCTCAGGTCGAAACCACGATGTCACGACAAACGGAACAGAAAATCTCCCAAAGACTGGATAAAGCAGTCACGGGAGACATTCGTGAAATCAATCGCCGCTACCAGCAACAATACAAAGGCCCTCTGATGCGTCGCGACGAGGCCCCACCACTTTTTCATTTTCGGACAGATGCGGCTTATCTGTATGCAGAAACGGCGCAGGCAGGAGACTTCCAGCTGGCAGCGTACGAACCACCAACAAAACTCACCGGACAGCATGACTTAGCTGTCCGCATGCATGAGAGTTTTCTGAATAACTACATGGAAACCGTCTACGGAGCCACCACGTTAACGGACGTGGACGCCGCCAATTTGGCCGACAGATTAGTCGGGCAGGTCCCAGAACGCTTGGAAATCACTGAGGATTCCGAGCCTTGGTCAATCAGCTTTGCACGCCGCAGACCGCTGACCGTTGTATTTGAGGACGGTGGATATACTGTGACGCTTCGTGGAAAGCGTTTTACTTCCGGAAAACGTCAGTTGGGTGCCATGCACATTACGGCACGCTATCAACTCGAAATGACACCCACAGGTCCTCGCCGCCTGCGGCAAGGTGACCTTCACATAGAGCCAGCGAATTTCTCCAATCGCTCCAAAAAAGTGCTTTCTGCGGCACAAACAGCAGAAAAGGCAGTCTTGGAACGCCGCTTCGAAGGGCTCTTTCCAGCCGTCGACGAACCCCAAGGGCTCACGTTGGCCGGACCTTGGGAAAAAGCAGGTCAGCTTGTCATGCACGAGCTATCTTCTCAAAATGGTTGGTTGGTAACTGGGTGGCGTTTGCCTGATTCGCCACCTGCGGGGAGCGAAGAAACAACGCCAACGGAAACCGCACAGCGAAGTCGGATAGGAAACCTGGTGGGTCTCTCGGCCCGATAAGCAGGTGATTCCGGTCGAGCTACTGAGCATCACCCAATAGGTACGAGGATCATGGCTAACTTCGTGGAAGTGACTTTTGACTGCCTACCCTTGCGGTGTATTCGTCGATTGGACATTCCGCTGGACGCTTCTCCAAAATACCGAGAACGCTGTTTACGCGTGAAGGATGCTCTCGAGAAACATGGTGCGCACAATTCTTATTTTCTCTACAATGCAATTTGTATCTTCCACCTAACCAACGACCCTCAGATTGGAGTCATCCAGTTTAGTTTCGAAGGGACCGTCTTAACCGATCTCGAGGACCGACAGACGGAAAGCTGTAATTTGGTATTCAACCAGTTAGAAAAAGAGACCTGTGATTGGCTGACAGAACCCGCAGTCCAATGGTTCGCCAACACCGTACCCCATACAATCATGGTTGAGTTTAACCGTTACATTGAAGCGGGCAATTTGGAACAGACAAAACAGCGAGTCGAGGAAATCAATGCTGCCAGCGACGATGCGGGTGGATTTGTAGGTATGTATTTGTAATGGATCCCTCTCTAGAAGAACCCAGGAGCGTACCAATCAAAGAACGACTGCTTCAATCACCACCTGACCCAAGCACGCGACGATTATTGGACCCCTCATTCTTATTTCGCTTCAGTGTGCCTTTCCTGCACACGGAGTTGGCTTGGACAGACTTGGGTATCAAGCTTCCCGACGCGTATCGTCTTCCCTGCTTCGGCGAGCTGGACGGAGGGCCGTTATTCGCGGATGTCCGGGGTGCATGGAATCGTGACGGAATCTATTTCAATGTACGTGTTGCCGACAAAAAGCAAGCACCGTGGTGCCGGGAAACGCGGGCCGATGAAAGTGATGGGTTCCACGTTTGGATCGACACACGCGACACTCACAACGTCCATCGAGCGAGTCGTTTTTGTCACCGTTTCGTGTTCTTACCTATGGGTAGCGGGCGTATGCTGAACGAGCCCACAGCAGACCAATTGCTCATCCACCGTGCACGCGAAAATGCTAAACCAATACGACCAGATGACCTGCGCGTGCGAAGCGAAAAGCGCGTGGATGGCTACATTCTCGCCTGTTGCATACCAGCCCCAGCCCTCACCGGGTACGAACCTGGTGACCATCCCAAACTTGGATTTACCTACGCGGTCACAGACCGCGAACTGGGTTGGCAAACGTTTAGCGTCGGAAGTGAGTTTCGCTTCCAAGAAGACCCCAGCTTGTGGGGCACGTTGGAATTGCAAAGCTAGCATGCTTTCGGTATTGCTGCTCTACCGGTAGATCTCTACTATTGCCAACCGCCAACCTGAAACGATCGAGTACCGGTGCGCGATCCAACAACTCGGGTTGTCCGTGGATTCTTCGCTTACCAGATCCATCGAATCAGAAGGAACCCCGATGTCTCACCTTGCGACGCCAACCATACAACTCGCTGAACTAGCCGAACTAGTTCAAGGAAAACTGCACGGTGATCCCCAGATAAACGTTTCCGGCATTGCGGCCATTTTAGCTGCCGGTTCGTGCGATATTACATTTGCTGAAGAAGAAAAGTATTTGGAACGGCTTAAGTCGTCCAAGGCGGCCGCAGTCGTAGTCTCCGCCGATATGCAGCCCGAGGGCATCGCCTACATTGCTGTAGAGGACATCCGCCAAAGTATAGCTCAAATCGCCTCGTTTTTTCGTCCACCAGATGAGTTACCCGGGTTGGGGGTTAGTCCAGCAGCCCATGTACATCCCGGAGCGTCACTTGGATCAGGCGTCGACGTACATCCCGGAGCTGTGATTGGAAATGGTGTCGAGATCGGAAATGGTTGTATCATCCATTCGGGAGTGCAAATACGCCCACATTGTAGGCTCGCCGAAAATGTCATCGTGATGCCCAACGTCGTGATCTATGAAAACACCCTAATCGGAGCACGAACACTAATCCATGCGGGAGCCGTTATCGGTGCTTATGGCTTCGGTTATGAATTCGTCGATGGCCACCACCAGCGTCTCGCACAGTTGGGATACGTCCTCATCGAAGCAGATGTGGAAATCGGGGCGTGTACCACCATTGATCGAGGTAGCTACGGTGCCACGCTCATCGGCCAAGGTACAAAAATCGACAACCAAGTCATGATTGCTCATAACTGTCAGATAGGCCGTCACAATGTCATTTGCTCGCAGGTGGGCATCGCCGGAAGTTCCACAACGGGAGACTATTGTGTTCTGGCAGGCCAAGTTGGAGTTCGCGATCACGTGAACATCGGCCACCGAGTCACTTTGGCAGCTAAGGCTGGCGTGATGAACAACGTCCCGGATGACGAGGTATATATCGGCATTCCGGCAACTCCCGCCAAAGAACAAAAACAGATCGTGATTACTCAGATGCGTTTACCGGAAATGAGAAAACAGCTGAGACGGTTGCAAAACGAAGTAGATAAGATCCTCGGACAACTAAACCAATCTCCTCAAAACGAAGCAGCATGAACCGCTCCACGAGGACTAACCCCATGAGTACTTCGGCGTCGGAATCTTCGGCTCCCTGTAAAATCGGATTGGTGGCCGGCTGGGGACGATACCCCGTGGTCGTTGCCACGGCACTTAAACAGAGTGGTCACCATGTCTGCTGTATGGGAATCAAGGATCACGCGGATCCCGCACTTCGGCAAATCGCCGACACCTATGGAGAATTTGGCTTGGCACGCATGGGGGCCCAAATACGATTCTTCAAACAACACAACGTAACCAAAATCACGATGGCGGGTAAAATTGACAAGATACGATTGGTCGGCAAACTCTCCTGGATCAAACATGTACCGGATCTGACTGCCATGGCTGCATTTTACCATCACTTCTTTTCGTTTCGTCGCGATCGACGAGACGACACGTTGTTGTCAACAGCTGTGGAACTTGCAGCCAAGCATAACCTGGAAGCTATACCCGCAACCGACTTTGCCCCCGGGCTACTTGTCCAAGCCGGTCGGTTGGCAGGACCGCGATTAAGCCAAATGCAGCGACGCGATATCGACTTCGCCTGGTCGATCGCCAAAGAGATCGGTCGACTGGATATCGGACAAACCGTGGCAGTTAACGGCCAGGCCGCTTTAGCCATCGAAGCGATCGAAGGTACCGACGAATGTATTCGACGGGCAGGCAAGCTGTGCCCATCTGGTGGCTTTACCGTCGTCAAAGTCTCCAAACCGCAACAAGACATGCGGTTCGACGTCCCCACCATCGGCATGGGCACACTACAAACTTTGGCCGAAGCTGGCGGTCGTGTATTGGCCATTGAGGCTGGAAAAACCATCTTCATTGACCACCAAGAAGCCATCAATTTTGCGAGACGCCACCGCATCAGTCTGGTGGCGATCGATCGAGCAGAAATGTCGTGTCTCTCTGACGCCGCCTGAATCGCAGGTTGGCTCGTTACTCAACGCCGACAAACAGAATGATAGCGGCAAGGCGCGATCCCTACTGCTACAACATTTGCAACCGCTTCTCCTGTCCTCTTGAGCGTACCGAAGGATCTCAGATATAGAGACTCGAACTGAGATTGTTCTGGCGCTGCAATTCCCCAGAATGACACTCCGCCACGCGTGGCTCCACACCTCCCTTACCCGCAAATACTGGCTGGCCTCACCACGAAACATGGTTCATACTTCATAATGAGTCGAGTGTACTCGGAAACGCGATTTTCAAAGAATGTATCCAGCCCCTGCCTCCAGGTGATAACAAAGGCTCTACAGGTAGACGACAATATCGAGATTCACTCGAGCCAGTGGTGTTTCAATTTTGTGTTCGTCCATGATGTGCCAACGGCTCACCCTCTCATTCCATATTGAAAGACCACTAGCACAACTAAGAATAACGGGGATTCGTCATGTCAGCCCTATGGCTTCGCATTTTTTTCATATTGATTCCTCTTACCAGCTGCGTTTATTCGCTTAGCGAGGCTCAAGACCAAAATGGGGCAGAAGAAACTGCGCCGTCTGCACTTCCTCCGCCACGGACCACCTACCTGGGTCGAGAAATCGCGCTCCCGATGAGCTACCTTGGTGCCGATTGGTTGTTGCGCAAGGAACGTCAAGAACAAGAGAACTGCAGTTTAATGCTGCAGCTGCTTGGATCCAAATCCGGCATGACCGTTTGCGACATGGGTTGCGGGAATGGTTTTTACGCACTGCAACTGGCAAACATCGTTGGCGAAACTGGTCGTGTATTGGCAGTCGACATCCAACCAGAAATGCTGACCCTGCTGCGCGCTCGTGCCCGCCAAGAACAAATTGATAACATCCAACCTGTCTTGGGGACCGTGATCGATCCCAGCTTACCAGTCGGAAAGGTCGACCTGATTCTATGTGTGGATGTGTATCATGAATTTTCTCATCCAGAATACATGCTGCGTGCGATGCGCAAGTCACTTTCGGCCGAAGGTCGAATCGTACTGGTCGAATTTCGCAGCGAAGATCCCGAGGTACCCATTAAAAAACTTCATAAGATGAGCCGGGACCAAATCATCAAGGAAATGAGACACAACGGTTTGCAGCTCGCCAACGAGTTCAACGAATTACCATGGCAACACATGATGTTCTTTGGACGAGACGATACATGGGAGTCGCCCTAGCATCTTGACCAGCGGACTGTTGATTGAGTCGCGGGAAAAATGGTAGCTGGGACGATCGGCCCGCGCTCATGTGGTAAGAGGCGAGAACGCTTGGCACAGCGAGCATCCACATTTGACCATCGGCAGATTGCAACATGAAGCCATCCGACGTTACACCAGCAGAACTTCCCTCACCAAAGGATCGACCCCATGCATTGGTCGTCATCTTTGACGGCTCGTGCATGTTCTGTCAGGGCCAGGTAGCGAGGTTAGCACGTTGGGACAGCCGTCAATCATTAGCTTTCCTGTCGCTGCATGACGAAGAGGTAAAGCACCAGTATCCGGATCTCACCTACAACCAACTGATGGAGCAAATGTATGTCGTCGACAGGCAAGGCAAGTACTACGGCGGCGCTGCCGCCTTTCGCTGCCTTTCTCGACAGCTACCTCGAATGTGGCCTTTAGCGCTCTTGCTACACGTCCCGTTCAGCCTACCCTTCTGGCAATGGGCATATCGCCAGGTGGCTCGCCGGCGATATTTGATCTCTGGCAATACCCAGTGTGAAGGTGATGCCTGTAATATTCACCTGGGGAGAAAGTGAAGCCAGGCCCGGAGCAAACCCGATAAATTCAGTGAAGGGGAAACCAAACATCGGTTCCGGAGGCTAGTCGGATGTCGGGAATGAGTTTTTTCGGACAAGCCATGCGAGCCATCCATCGGCATCGCAAACACACAGAGAAAGCTGCTGGTCCAGCTCCTCATATCCCTCGCAATCATCATGAACAATACGAGGGATGGCAAGTCGAGATACAGGAAAAAAAGATAGGTGTGACAGTTCCCCGGATGCGCTATTATGCGGCCATTTGGAGACGCCGGACGAACACTCGCGAATACTTGTCGGGATTCGCTACTCGCCAAGCCGCTCTTGACGCCGTACACCAACGGATTCAGGAACTAAACACTCAAGCGACCTCTCCACCACGCAACTCACAAAAAGTATGTGGTCCGCTAAGACGAAACTCTTGAACGAGTGATCACGCTGGTGTACTCTGCCACTCGCTAAAGTCTGGTTCAGCTGGTGCTGGAGTAATCACTAATTCACTGCGCCGGATCTTCACGTTATCGGGTGCGTCGATACCAATCCGTACCGACTTGCCTTTGATCCCTAACACTTTGATTGTGACGTTCTTGCCAACTTCGATCATCTGATCCTGTTTCCGCGTAAGGACTAACATCGTTTTGCTCCAGGTCTCGTTGGTTCATGCTTAGGTGGTGGTAATGATCTTCGAGTAGTTCGCACCGAGGTCGCACAAGTCGTTGCCAGAACATCGCAAATGCTTTGATTTAAAAACAATCACGGTATCCACATCCGGAGTCACAAAAAACAACCGAAGTTTTGGCCGTGAAAGCATTCGCTAGGCCTGGACTACAAATCCTAAACTGAGCAGCCTAACTAGCAACCGTGCTCCCTTGAGTACGATGGACCGAGGACATCACGTCGTCAAACAGCTTCAACTGAACTGGTTGACCGACGTTCGACCGTCTCGACTCATCACCGTGAAGGTATTTTGCTAGCACACTTGGAAGTACTTGGCTGATGTGACGGACGGTAATATCCTCATCTGTTCTTGCTACGGAGTGGCGAGTCATTTTGTTTTCCTTTCCATGGTCTAACGAATCTGGTCGTAGTAGCAGGTACTGGTGTGAGACAACGTGCTGACCACCGTGTAAACCGTCGAATCTGGTAAGCGTCCTCGTAACTGCTGTGGTTTGCGATGGTCATTCGTGTGTTCCACGTAGTACATTCTTCGTGCCCCCCATGACACGTCTGGTCACCCTCCCAAAAAAAAGTTCCCACTGCCGAAAACAAGCCGTTTTTTTCCTGGGACGTGACACCTTTGGTCAAGCGCCCCCTTTGGGAACCCGCTCGGACCATGGCAAAATACAAAAAAAGGAAGTCCGGGTAAGAAATGCCCCGTAAGAAAAAGTCATTTGATGCCGAGCTGACAAGCAAACGTGCCGTCTCCAAACGGTCCGGCACAACAACCGCGCCTTTCCCATTCGCCACCTCCATCTGCTGTTGCCTGCTGGTTGGGATCGTCAGCATCGTGTACGCGCAAGTCAGAAGTCACGAGTTCCTCGTGTGTGACGACGACATGTACGTGACCGATAACCCCATCATCCGACTGGGCCTGACGTGGAAGGGATTCCTCTGGGCATTCGAAAAACCACATGTCGGAAACTACCATCCTCTGACTTGGTTGTCGCACATGTCCGACGTCGAATGCTTTGGCCTGGCCCCGGGACCTCATCATCTGGTCAATGTCGTACTTCATGCGGCCACTTCGATCATGCTGCTCATGGTGTTGAGGTTCATGACCGGTCGTTTCTGGCCACCTGTAATAGCCGCATTTTTGTTCGCGTTACACCCATTGCGCGTGGAGTCCGTGGCTTGGGTAGCCGAACGCAAAGACGTGCTGTGTGGTCTGTTCTGGATGGCCACGATGCTGTCATACGTCTGGTATGTGCAGGCCACTCACTCCCCACCGTCATTGACCACGTCCAGAATCCGAACTTATCTTGTCACAGGATCTCGGTACCTTCTGGTGGTGTTCTTCTTCACCTGTGCTCTGCTCTCGAAGTCGATGGCCGTGACTTTACCCTGCGTTTTGTTTCTTTGCGATTTCTGGCCCTTGGCGCGTCAAACGCCGGCAGAAAAACGTCACGACTCGTTGTCTACTAACGCCTGGCGGACCGGCAAGCTTCTGCTGGAAAAGGTCCCCTTGTTACTAATTGCCGCGTGGACATGCTGGATGACAGTCCAGGGTCAATCTTCGGCAGGAGCTGTCAATACGCTCGAAGCCATCCCCATGGACAGTCGAATCGCCAATGCGCTAGTGACGTACGTGGCTTACTTAGTAAAAACCATGGCGCCTGGTGGCCTATCCATTTTTTATCCCCATTTCTACGTGCTCGACCAGGAACTTCCATCAGGCTTGGTCATCCAAGCGGTACTCGCCGGTATCTTCTTGTCGGGGATTACCATTACGGCATTTGCTACGGCTCGTCGCTGGCCATTCTTTCTTGTGGGATGGTTGTGGTATCTGGGGACCCTGGTACCCGTCATCGGACTTGTCCAAGTCGGCACACAATCGATGGCAGACCGCTACACTTATTTGCCGTCCATTGGCATCTGCATCATTGTTGTCTGGGGGTTGTGCGAACTCACCGAAAAGACATCCCAACGACATCTGTCAAACGCCATGGTGTCGGTTGCAGTCATCCTCGCACTGACGCTTCTTTCTTGGCAATACACGCAGCGGTGGAAAAATAACTTTGACTTGTTCGAACATGCCGTTCGTGTAACAGACCGAAACTATTTTGCCTACAACCACATTGGCCTCGCCTACGACGCCATCCAGGATTCAGAGCAAGCCCGGAAAGCTTTCGAGCGAGCCATCGAATTGAATCCTAATTACGACTTTGCGCACAACAATTTAGCGGTCTTCTTCGCCCGAACTAGCAATTTCGAGCGTGCCTTGCAGCATCTCACGATCGCCGTTGGAGTCAATCCACACTATGTCGATGCTCACAGCAACTTGGCCGTCACCTATGAGATGCTGGGCCAGTTTGAAAAAGCTGAGCAATACCAGTTGAAGGCCATCGAACTACAGCCTGATCGAGCGGACTCTCATTTCAATCTGGGGATCGTCTATCAAAAGATCAAGCGGTGGGAGCAAGCAGCCGCCTGCTTCGAAACAGCCATCCGGTTGAATCCCAGCCATGCCCGAGCTTACCATTCATTGGGCCTGATACAGTACGAGTTGCGTGAGGAAGAGCAAGCTGTCGAATCGCTACGTCGTGCCATTCACATCGATCCCAATTACCCACAGGCGTTGAATGCTTTGGGACTGCTCCACCAGGAACAACAGGATTGGGCGCAAGCTAAACAGTACTTCGAAGAATCTTTACGCATTCAACCAGATCAACCACAGATCCAACAGCTATGGCGCGACATCAAGCGTCGAGCGCCTGGTCAGCCTAAAAATTGATTGGCCTTCCATCGGTGGTCACAAAAAAAATTTTACTGCGGAGGACGAGATGATTGGGCAACCTACACTCAGATTGTTGCCGGGTCACACTCGGCATTGATTACGCCGCTTTGGAAATTGGCGAATCGGGATAGGCGAATCCTGAGTCAGGATGGTTCCAACGACTTAACGCGACAGCGACTAGATGGCCACCAAAAGCAAGAGACAGCTTTAACGCGTGTTGAAAACGGTTAACTTTTCCCACCAAGGGAACTCCGTCAAACTTACATTCGGCATCCGGATGGGTCAGATTTAACGTCGGAGGAGCGAATCCGTCACGCATGGCAAGGGTGGTCAACGCCAACTCCACACATCCCGCGGCGTTGAGCAAATGCCCGTGCATCGCCTTGGTGGCACTTACACAGTAGTCTTGGTTTTCCACTCCGATCGCCTCATGGAGGCCCCGCATTTCAACCATGTCATTCAGCTCGGTAGCCGTCCCGTGGGCACTCACGTAACCAATGTCGCTTCGTTGCAAACCGGCATCTTCCAGCGTATCACCAATCAATCGCACAAGTGTCCCGGCATTCTCTTCCAGGCCAGTAATATGATGGGCCTCAGCCAAGCAACGGCAACTGCGCACTTCGGCATAGATCTTCGCCCCACGCTGCACGGCATGACTTAATCGCTCGACGACAAACATGGCCGCACCCTCTCCCAACACAAAACCGTGACGATTTTGGTCGAACGGACGGCAAGCTTGCGTGGGATCGTCATCGTGTGCCAAGACACGCATGCGGTGAAATCCAGCGGCGAGCAGACGTGTGACCGACTCGCCACTTCCCACCAATGCGATATCACATTGGCCGTCTCGTAAAGCACGCGTGGCTGACAACATTTCAATTAGCCCGCTGGCACATGCTGTCGAGTGAGACAGCCCCGGACCGCGCAGCCCGTACTTACGCGCCAAATAGGCATAGGTGGTGTTGGGTAGCCACTGGTCGAACCAATTTGCCTCTAAACCTGGATCGTCAAACTCGATGCCCTGAGCTTCCAGCGTTCCCCGATCGTCTGCCATGTGTGCTCCGACCCAACAGCCGAAACGATCTCGGTCCACAGAATTCCAATCCACACCCGCATCGGCGAGCGCTTCGTCCGCTGCCATTTCAGACAATTGGGTCGTTTTCAGGATTTGACGATTGGGCGTAGGGAGATTTACCGTAGCGGCCAACATCAGCCCCTCAGGAAGTCCAGGAACGCCTGTCAGGTGTCCCACACCGCATTTGCCTTGGCAGACGGCATTCCAAACCGATTCGCGATCCTGTCCTAGGGCAGTGACCAAGCCTACTCCGGTTATGATAATGGGTTCACCCAACACGACAAATCCACTCAACAAATAACGGAAATAAACATCCCAGGCGGATTAGCACGGCTATGACGCGCGTCTGCTGGTTCCGAGAAAAGACGCCAATGAATACGTGATCCCAGAGAAATTTTCCAGACGAAAATTCTCGCTAGCACTGCCTGCGTCAAGCGACACAATGTGTGTTGAACAGACAATACAAGTCAACCACTACTAGCGGAGCTGGTTGTTTAAGGCAAGCTACTAAACCAATGTGTGCGTACGACGCTAGCCCTGGGCAAGTAACGACAACAATCGTTGATCCAAACGACGATAGCGCGAGCTGCTTTCACTGAAACGCAAGATTTTCTGGTGACTACCACCACAGCCAGTGGCTTGTGTGAAATAGCTAAACCGGCGTTACCGTCAAGCAGCGTCACGTGATTCGGCTTGGTGGCTCTCGGCAACCCGATCAACACCAGTATGTTCCACAGCGATCGAAACTGGATCGGATGTATCTGGCGCGTGCTGCTTGCCTATCTCGGCCTCGAGAAGCTCTCGATACTGGGTCATGCTGTGGTCACGAATGCCTTCGCCACACCAGCTGAGCAGATTTTCGATGGGTCCCGACCAGCCCTTGAGGAATAGGCGCCACCAACCAATATGATCCAATAATTCACCATTCTCGTTGAAGTACTTGAACGTCCCCGTATGACGATAACCGAGCGATCTGGGTGGTGTCCGAGTTACCAAATCGCGGTGATTGACCAAACGAAACGTGTACGGTTTGAAATCAAAATCGAAATTTCGCGAAAACGTTCGGTCACCGGTGCGAGGCTGGCCGAATGCGTACAGGCCACCTACGGGGTGCCCTTGTTCGCGCCAGCGGGCAACTGCCAACGTGGCCAGCGCTGCACCCAAACTGTGCCCCGTCACCCATAGGATTCGCTGATCATTTTCCACCAGTTGTCCCACCTGACGGTAAACCAGCTCCCAAACATTGCTTAATGCCTCCAAGAAGCCCTCGTGGATTTTGCCACCGAAGGGCCCGTCGACCAGGTCGAAGTCCAGATCGGTGATCCAATCACTGATGCGATCCGTTTCCGTACCACGAAAAGAAACGATGACGGCATCTTCATTCGCTGCCACAAAACACTGTGTGTCATCAACTTCGTAGAATTGAAACTGGCGAAATTGCCAATGTTGTAAAACCGTCTGCTCGATGATGGCAGCTTCTTCGTAAACCACCTCGGCGGCCAGAGCCAGACAGTAGGCGCGATGAAGGTCAAAGGGATACATAGGAGAATGTATCGGCGATTCGATCTTCAATTCACAACGAATTGTGGACTGGCTTGGCTGCTTCGCTAGCTATACCCTTGACCGACCGGCTTGGACCAGCTAGCAATATTGAGGTTAGCTTGGGCGGCAGTCTGAGCTTTTACTCTGTCCGACCTACAAACCCATAAAGTATTAGGGCTAGCCCCCACGACCACTCATGGAAAAATCACTCGACAAAAAATTACAGCGATTGCATGCAGATCCGAACTGTCGCGAATTCATTCTCACAGACGCTAAAGACGCCGAATTAGGATTCGGATTATCCAGTCCTGGTACCAATCGAGACGAGGACCGCGAACGATTTCCTTATCGGTCACTTGCCGAGTTTCAGGAGATCATTCGAGAAATCACCCGGCAGCAGCTGGTGGATATAATGCTAATCAGCCCCAGAACTAACGATCTACTGACGATCCAAGAGCGACTTTTTGACGAGACTACTGTGACTCCCGCCGCCCGCGCTAACGACACATCAGATATCTGGTTAGGGATGAGCGGAGGGTACGGACAACAGCCAGCGCTAACCTTTAGCACAAAAACCATTGAAAATATGCAATGTGGCTTCTACCCGGGGGATCCTGCGGCCAGGGACCGCGG
>JAKVBZ010000359.1 GCA_022448645.1 Pirellulaceae bacterium | reverse complement strand
CATGGAGTCCATATCGGCCATCGACTTCCCGTCGTCACCTCGCATGGCCGCGCTCATTTCGTCACAAAATTCGCGATAGCTCTGTCCTTCCCGGCGGCTCTTTGCAGTCACCACTCCAGCGACCAGTTCGTCGTAAGGCGTGTTGTCGGAAACTCGCTTGAAAATCCAATCAAACCAGGCCTGGCTGGCAACGTTTCGCTTTCCCTGCATGGGGGGCAAGACGTTGTTAAGTTGCTGATCGTTGTTGCCGGTAAAATCACAGAGCCGGGTCGTCCACCAGGCAACGTAACCGGGACTTTCAAGTAACGCCTCAATCGTGCGCGATCGTTTCTCCGAAGACGTGTCGGCCAGAAACGTCTTCACTTCTCGGACCGTCGGCAAGGTACCGGTTAGATCCAGATGAACGCGGCGCAGGAAATCCACATCGCTAGACAATTCCGAGGGGACAATACCCAGTTTCCTGAGTTTGGTCACAACCAGTTCATCGACACGGGTATGTGTGGCAATATCCGGATAGCGGTCCTCCACCAGATCAGTCACTGGGCGCAAGACAGGAACAGGCACAACACCGTTGTCATAAAATACAACAACATGGGTATCGCCAGCCTCTCCCGCGTGGACATGACCATCTTCGCCAACAGTGGCAATCGAGTCGTCATTCGTTCGGAAACGACAGAGCGGTGTAACATCTTCACGCGTGCCATCTTCCCAGACCGCCACGGCGCGCAATTCGATTTTTTCGCCAGAACTCGAAAACAGGATTTCTGACGGGGTGACTTCCAGTGCCTGAAGTCGCTCTTGGGGATTCGGTTTGTAGTTCGCACCCAGTTCAATCCAGCGTCGCAACAAGTGGTAATGCCAACTCTCCCGTTCGTAACGTTTCCCTCCTTCGTGTTCCTCCGCACTCGTCGGCTTATTGAGGATCAGGCTTTCGCCAACTTTTTGTGGATCAACGCGCGGACTCTCTGGGTTCAATAATGCAGCGTGGTCGGCTTGAAAATCGTAGCCAAACAAGGAGAGCTGGAATCCACCGCGGCCTTGAAACGAACCATGGCAAGCGCGGCCGTTGCATCCCAGGCGTCCAAAAAGGGGAACAACGTGGCGGCGAAAGTCGGGCGTCTGGTCAACCGACGCAGAACGAAAACGGGCGCTCACTGGCTCCAGGACTTCACCGACAACCTCTGCGGCAGTGACCACTTGCCAGGTACCGCAAAGACCGCCCAGGTAGAGCGCTGCGAGGATTCTCAAACGGACCAAACGCATATTCGACTCCTAATCACCAGGGGGGCCGGCGGCGACCGTGCTATTCCCCTGACCACACCAACTCGCCCCTTCCGTTTTGACAACACGGCAGAAAGGGCTGCACAGCGGCAAGAACGACGGCTCTTGCACAAATTCTAGCTAGTTAACCCTGCCCCTATCCAGGAGTTTCGTGCACCGAACGCTGATTTTGCGAATTTCGCTGGAACTCTCTCAGGCCATTTCCATCTTGGCATTCCAGCGGAAACTTCACCATAATCCCTAACTTTTAATTTGACTGGCACTTATGATGCGATGAACGATCGGACCAAATGCTCAAACGGAACCAGTTTCTACTATAATTTCGGTTTCCCACTACGTCGCCCGACGCGATTTTCCACTGGGAGTTTACGTTGATCGGCCCTGTCTTTTCCCGCGAACTCGTCGTTACGCCGCGGCGATTCCAGCACTTCCTGGTCTATCGTACGATCTACATTGGTGTGCTGTTACTGCTGATGAGTACCGCCTGGTTAGTCATGATCGGGACGCAAGAAATCCGCAACCTGGGTGACATGGCGAGGTTCGGGCGAGTCTTGTTTCAGGTTTTATGCCCGCTGCAATTGGGCCTGGTCGTATTTTTGGCGACTCTCGGTGCAGTTAGCGGCGTCGCCCAGGAAAAAGATCGCAGAACCTTGATCCTGCTGCTGATGTCACGACTTACTAACAG
>JAKVBZ010000358.1 GCA_022448645.1 Pirellulaceae bacterium | reverse complement strand
GTATGACAAGATTGGTGCTCCACCAGTATCATCGCCTGTCTGCTCATCCCACAGTAACTGAATATGGGAAAATGATGTGAGAGCTCCTCTGGTTGGTGCATTCATTTTAGTTGGCTCAGTTTGGATCGATCCCCTCCACATTCGTGAGTCCGGGTGGGAGTCAGAGACGCTCGAATCACGTCAATCTTTTCGCATTCCGCCGGAAGCCATCAATGACGGCTACAACCTGGTCGAGGTGATCTCAAACGAGGATGTGACGACGAAGTGGGTAGAGATATTCATTCGATAGGCTAAATCGTTTTAGACTTGCAGGCCGGACCAACTAAACGCTCCTGTGCGGGAACATCGTTGGCTCTCATTAATTCGAACATGGTATAGGGTGTTTCAATGCGATTCGAAGCGTTGAGGCTGTTCCGGCAATGTGAAACGCTAGTTCGTTTCCGCGTAGACACACACTCGACAGATGGTTGTCATCCTGAGTATCGCGAAGGATCTCGATGAGACCCGCTCACACCGAGATTATTCGGGAGCTGTACTTCCTCAGAATGATACCAGCCATCCTCAATATCGACGTTAATCCTGCACGATGTCACCGGCTGCGTGCGTGGCGATTGCCAGCCACACGGAGTAATCGATCGTATCGGAATAGAACAAAACGTGGCCGTCGACGAAAGAGACATTGACCCCGCCCGGATGATGGCTGCGAGCCCCAGCAAAATTCGTACCTGCCTTACCAGGAAGTCCTTCGCAAGGCAGATTGTCGCCGGGCTTGTTTTCACACCAAACTTCCCACATGCCGTCCCCGGCGCTGGAGTTGGGTGATAATAAGTGTGAATACGAAGCGGTCCCCATCCAGATAGAAGCCCACAAGCCACGCAGATCGCCCCGCGCCCCGGGTGTGGATCCGCCGGGGAAGCTGTCTCCCTGGCCCGCCAGGATTTCGCCGACCATCACCGTTTGAGATGTACCATCAAACACATCACGCAATCGGCGACCCAACCGTGAGCCTTGCAGGCGAAAAACACCGTCGGTGTCCATGTCATCGTCGTCGTAGCTGGGATCATCGTTCAGGTTTGGATTATTCATGTAATGGCGGCTGCTATCCGCGAAAGGTGCCTGCGTCGAAGTACCAAAACAGGCCGCGTAATTCGAGCGGGAATGCCGTGACCCCCACATGCGGCCTTGCGAGTCATCGCTGGGACATACGTAGATGCCTAATTGCAATCTAGTGATGGCCTCGTTCTTTTCATGGTAAATGCGTTCCTCAAAATCATAGTTTTCGTAAAAGGGACTTTGTTCGATGAACGGCAAAATCAAGAGGAACATCGAATATTCTCGCAGTTCCTTCGTCTCGATTTCCATATAGTTGCCGCCGGCTGGCAGGTGCTTATAGTGTCCCTCAAAGTTCAGTGCACTGAGCGCCACCTGTTTCAGATTGTTCGTGCATTGAATCCTGCGGGCAGCCTCTCGAGCCGATTGTACCGCTGGCAGTAACAACGCGATCAGAATGGCGATAATGGCGATCACGACCAGCAGTTCGACCAAGGTAAAACCGCGTCTGCACCGTGTTGTGGATGAAGAGTGTAGCATATTTTGGATAGCGCCTGTTGGCGTGTCCTTGCCTAACGAGTTGGCCCATTTTAACTTGATTGTAGCACGAACTTGAAATGATTGTCGCCGTCGCTTTGGACTTCGGCGCTAAGGTCACTTTTTTGATTGTACCGCGCGGGGATGTACTGTTCGATTTCGTCCACCATCCCTTCTTGGACCGAAGGATCCATCATCTCGGCCGTGGAATCGTAAACTTTGTTACCGGTCTGGCGTGTGGCCGTGATTTCGATGCGGAAGCTTCCAGGAAAGGTGACGCCGTTAGCTGCAATCGAAAAGTGACCATCCTGAATCTGACCGCCAGCCGTCGGACCGGGCGTACCCGATTGAGGCAAAAACTTGATACTGCCTTTTGGTAGAGGT
>JAKVBZ010000357.1 GCA_022448645.1 Pirellulaceae bacterium | reverse complement strand
CGAGCCCCGAAAATTTCTGGAACAATGCGGACGGTTGTGGCGATCCCGCAAACAATCGCCCGGGTGATAATCTGCCCTGCGTGGTAGGTTCCAATCAAGAGAATTTTGCATCACCACGCAGCCGGCATTCAGGCGGTGTCAACGTCTTGTTGGCCGATGGCAGTGTTCATTTCAAATCCGACGTGATCGACCTCAATAACTGGCGATGGCTCGGTTGGATCGCAGACGGCAACGTAATCGTGGACGCATTGTAGACGGTAGCCAGTGTTCAAATTGTTCAAACGGATAGTTCACCATGTTTCTGGTTGATTCACGTAATACGGCGAGTAGCGTACTCCCACTGGTCATATTTGTCCTGGTCGCCTCCGGTTGCGGGGGCCCTAGTCGCCCGTCGGTCGATGGGCACGTGACCCTCGACGGCCAACCACTGGAGCAAGGATCGATTAGTTTCATTCCCACCGGCACGACCCAAGGACCATTGACGGGAAGCATTATCGACGATGGAGAGTACCATATCGACTCGGCCAGTGGTCCAGTCGTCGGACAATACAAGGTGGAAATTCGAGCGTCAATGCCAACGGGCAAGCAAGTGCCACTTCCTCCACCGGCGCCTCCCGGCGCCATGATTGATGAGGTGGCTGAGGTAATTCCTAGCCTCTACAATACTGAGTCAACGCTGACAGCTGAGGTGAAGGAGAAAAAGAATAGTTTGGATTTTCACCTGAAATCAAACAAGTGAGATAATTTCCACGAGTGTGTGGTTCGACCGCCGTGCGTTATTGCAGATGGGCGCTGCGGGGCTGTTCGGGTTGGATCTGACAGGGTTTTTTCAGGCTCAAGCTGCTGTACGTGGATTCACGAACAACGATCCACGAACAACGGACAACCACGGATCAACTCGTGCATCCTGGTTTTTTATTGCGGTGGCCCGTCGCACGTCGACTCGTTCGACCAGAAGCCGAAAGCCCCAGCGGAAATCCGGGGAGAATTCAAACTGATCGCGACCGCTGTGCCGGGCATTCACCTCGGCACGGATAGGGAAGTCATCGGCGCGCGCCTGATTGGAGACCTGCTGGCCTGAACGTCTCCTTCCGGCAAGCGTGTAAAGTTCAAAATGCGTAACTCTTTTTAACCAGCGTTAATGAAATCATAAGCGATTGACATTCAACGACTTACGCGATGTGGATTTACATACACAAGTAATTCGGGTTAGCGTACGCAGATGCCAGGCGGAATATTCACCAGTCCAGCAAACGTCGCATCTCGTCGTCGTCGCACCCCCCAACCCTCCCCAAAAAAACGCTAACCGGTTAGTTCCAGTACTGGACATGACTACTCTGCTCGTTTAGAATACTTGAAACGAAGAACTCGGTTTAGTTCGGATAAGAGCTACTGTAGATTTCAAAAGATACGAAATTTGGTCGTCGCGAGTATATGAGCGGCGGTTGAGTTTCGTATTTTTTTGTGCGCGTTTCACTTTAGTGTTCGGCGAGGATTCGAGGCAGTGCGTCTGAATCATCACGTGACTTGACGGAGTCTAGTTTCATTAAACTCCACGGTGTCAGGACGTCCTAGTCATGCAGTCAACGATTTTAGATCGGAGAGCGAATCGGATGAAACGTTTTAAATCTAAGCAAGTCACAGTTACCGTTTCCGTCTTATGTGTGGGCATTTGTATGGGGTTGTTCTCGACAACTCCGGCAAGCGGCCAGCTGCCGCAAGACGGTCTATTACTTTGGTTGGACGCGAACAGCAAGTGGTCGATTAAAGATGGAAACGGGTTTGACGCGAATCATGCGTCGTTCAATCCGAATGATGTCCAAACCTGGGAGGACCAGGCGACCTTCGACGGTGCTCAACACGCAATAAAACTTGACCCCAACTCCTGGTCCTATAGTACGAGTGGCGCATTCCCTAACGGTGGGCTGAATACCAACGGATCCCGGTTTACCTACTCAGATCTCAAAGTCGCCG
>JAKVBZ010000356.1 GCA_022448645.1 Pirellulaceae bacterium | reverse complement strand
TTTGTGGCACTTGTGGTATCGGCGTTTTCAGGCAGGCTGGTGACGGCGTTTGTCAGTGCAATATCCGTGGGAGGATTGTCCCCGGCGAACGACGACCAGTCGTAAGGCCAATTTGAATTGGAGGAAAAGGACGAATGGATCATGCCTTTGTTGGCGTTGGACAAAGCGTCGGGATTCACAAACATATGGGTCATGTTCGTTACATTTGAAATATCCCAGCCTGATATGTCCTGGTTAAAACTGGTGGCATCATAAAACAAATATTGCATGGTAGTTACATTGGATACATCCCAGCCTGATATGTCCTGATTGAAATCATAAGTTCTGATAAATGTCCCAAGCATATTTGTAACATTGGACACATCCCATCCGGAGATATCTGCATTGAAAACCTGAGCATCTTCAAACGTCGCTCGCATATTAGTTACACTGGACACAACCCAATTAGAGACATCCCCGCTAAAGCTGTAAGCATCGAAAAACATTTCGTACATACTCGTTACACTGGATACATCCCAGGTAGAAATGTCCCCATTGAAACTGGTAGCGTTTTTGAACGTTTGACTCATAGTCGTTACGTTGGATACATCCCAATTGCCAATATCATCATTGAAGGTTGTTTTGTCTTTAAATAATTCACTCATGTCCGTTATTAGTGACACATCCCAGGTATTAATCTCACCATAGGTAGAAAGAGCCGTCGCGTTATCGGAAATCCACAGGTCTACCGCCGTCTGCAGTTCGGCTTTTGTTGTGGGTTGGAAATTGACGTTTGAAGACTGTGCAACCACCACGTTAAGTTCCCGGTGTGTGGAAGTTGAAATCTGGACCCCAGTATTCTGGTTGGTGGAATCGATAGTTTTTTGCCATCCGGCGAACCCGGTTGCACCGGAGAAAGAGCCAGTGTGCAGCAGTTCCATGCCGGTGATGGGTGTGCCGTCGGGGGTCGTCAGGCCGGCTGTCCTGCTGGTAAATCCAAGACTGGTTAAAGAAGCCTCCAGGACAGTGTGGGAGTAGGCGTTGGAGGAAATCACATAGACGATCGAGCCCAGTGGTGCTTTGACCGTCAGCGGGTTGGCAGTTAAGGAGCCAGAACCGATTGGCCGACGATAGAAGTCGATTCCAACCATTTGGGCCGGGATATTGGTAAGGACATAATTGCGATTTGAGAACTGGTCTATTCCTTCTGCAAGCGTGGTCCAATTCGTGTACCCGGTTCCGTCATTGTTTTGGTTATAACTGTCGCCCATAAACCAGCCTGGTTGCCAGGTTTGGTCGCCACCGCTGATGCTCACGGTGTCGCCGATATTCGAAGACTGTGCAATGATCATGCCTGTGAGCGTTGAACTATGGTCGTTCAAGTGGTCGCGGTAGATCGTGTAGTCACCTGCATCGATCACGCCGTTATCATTACCGTCGGCGGCGAGCTGGGTGGTCGAGCCGAAGGTTGCCTTCCAGAGGGCGTAGTCGTTGATGTCGACCGTGCCGCTGGCATCGTAGTCGCCAGGAACTGCGGGGAGGCTTGTCCTGACCTGCAAGATGCCATCGGTCAGTAGAGCTGTGGTATCCCACTGAAGGTCCGCCGGGAGCTCGCTTCCAGTAAACAAGATCTCTGAAAAAGTTCCGTCGAGTGAGCCAAAGTTCAGCAAATTAAACGACTGGCCAGCTGTCGGCATGTAGTTGTCGGCCAGTACGATTTCCGCGATGCCGCCCACGGTGAACTGTCCTGCGATGTTGAGCTGGTCATGTCCGGTTCCTGGGGTTGGGCCGTCAATTTCCAGGACCAGGTGTGCGTCGGAACTCAGGCTCAGGTCACCACCGAAATCAATAATTGCAGGGCTTCCGCCAGGTTGGTATTTGCCGGTGATCTCAATCTTGGAGCGGCCCGGGAAACTGCCGGGGCCACGAACATTACCGTGGATAAGAATTCCATCGCCGGTCGCTGTGATCGTGCCCTGGTGTAACAGTTCCTGGCTAATGATATTTCCGG
>JAKVBZ010000355.1 GCA_022448645.1 Pirellulaceae bacterium | reverse complement strand
CACTATGACAAAGGCCCGAACCCGGAACGAGTCATCATCAATCTCGCCAAACAGTGTCAGTTCCGCCGTATTCCGGTAGACGTTGAAGATGTCATCACCATCTCCACCGTACATCGTGCTGGCAAAACTGATACCGTTGCTTAAGAAACCGCGCGTGGTTTGAGTGGTCTCGAACCAATCCAAAATTTCAAGGCCACTGGCAAATTGATTGCGCGGTGACCTGTACAGCTGTCCCATCTGGAAGGTGTCGTCCCCGGCGCGTCCGTAAACGGTCATTGACATGCGATTATCATCGAAGACGAATTGATCATTGCCAGCACCTGCATCCACGATCAACGCCCCCGAGAGAGTCGTATCGTAATCAACGCGCTGCACGTCTGCGTCCTCAGCCGGCAAACCCGTGGCGGGATCGATTTCAAAGGTGGAAACAGAACCCAAACCTCTACCGGCTCGTGACAGGAACGCGTCGTCGCGCGGCGTCCCGTAAATCGTCAGGTCATTGACCCCTTGATCATCACTAACTTCGTCCAAAATTCGTATGCGAGCAGAAGTGGCCTGTCCTGCCAAGCCAACCACAAAACTGTCGGATCCTGTGCCACCCATCAAATTCAAGTGGTAGGATTTGTTCGGTGGTAGCAGGAAGCCCAGCCCGTTACGGAAGGTCGGCCGCCCGCTGCGATCGTAGTTGGCACGCAAGACATCGTCACCCGCACCGCCCTCGATCGTGGTGATGCCCGCAATTTGCTCTACGTTAATCTCGTCTGCACCCGCACCAGCATTGATGGTCGTGCGGCCAGGTAGCGTGGTATTCAAGAAGATGTTGTCCGCGCCCGCTCCTGTAGCCAGGTACAGATCCTGCAGATAACGCAGTGAGCCTACAGACGCATCGACGTTGCCCAAGGCAGCCCCGTTGTCTTCACTGGTCAACGACGGTGGGACGTTCAGCTGAATGTTTCCGGTTTCAAAGCCGCCGAACCAGATCTCTTGCCGCTGGCCCTGTGTCGGGTCTTTCGGATCAATCTCCAAGATATCGTAGGTGACCGTGGTTCCCGTTTGAATATCCTTCGGTTGGACCAAAATCCACACATTCCACTGCTGGCCTACCGCCACATCCCCCGACAACGTTAAGGTCGCTTCTCCGGCCGTGCCATCGTTCTCTTTAATACTAATACTGCCGGGCTCGGTCACTTGCTCCCTAATGTCAACCATTTCGGTTACATCCACCGAGTAGATTGTTACGTCCTTCCCATCGGCAAATGCCTCATAACCACGAAGGGCATTGAGCTGTTCGGCCAGTCCACTCGCCACAATGCTTAATGAGTCATCCTCGTCAAGCACCTCGTAAGTCACAACCGGATTGTGGAGCTTGAATTCATCGATATGAACGGGAACCCCGGTGAGGTCATAGACGGCCTCACCCACGACATCTACCTTAATCTGATAGACCACGTCGTTGACTGCGGTCTGCAGGCTGGATGTCAGGTCGTGTTCAATCGTCACCTGCCATCGGTCATTCTCACTGACTTCGCCCGACAGGGTGATCGTAGCACGACCCTCTGTCTCGTTATCCACCTGGATTGGATCCAATGGTCCGGTCACCGAAACATTCATATCTTGGCTTGGATCATCGGAGAAGACGGTGATCTGAGGAACGGTCATCTTGACACCGTCCACAGCTGGATCGTTCACAGTTGCATGATAGTCCACAGTTGCCCGATAACCGTGCAGGCCATTGATTTGCTCGAAAAGTGAAGCCGCGACATGGTCGAGCTCATCGCCTGCCACTGCCGTGTAGGCAACCATCGGAGTATGGGCCAACCAGTCGGTGCGGGCGTCAATACGGTTGCCGTCCCTAGCCTTTTGGTTCTCGAAGAAAACCAGCCGGAAGCGATCGTTCTCCGACTCAGCAGGCCCTTCAAGGGTCCATTTCTTAGCGGGTGCATCAACCGAATGATCCATCTCAACCGAAGGATCCACCTCAACCGAACCACCGGCATCCT
>JAKVBZ010000354.1 GCA_022448645.1 Pirellulaceae bacterium | reverse complement strand
TTGCTTGAAAACCCCGACGCCGCTCGGCAAATGGGCCGAAAGGCTCGTGATCTTGTGCTGTCTCAGCAGGGAGCAACGGCCTTGTCAGTGGACATCACCCTTTCCCATTTGCCACTCGATGTGGACGGCGCTGAACGCCGTGCAGCGTAGCCCCAACAACCGGACCATTGTTTCACAAGCGTCGCACACCGCTCGGCGAGCCGCCTTGCTTCATGGCTGGTCGACTCTATAATCCTCGATGCTGATACCCCGTGGTGTAATTGGTAGCACGGCAGATTCTGGCTCTGTTGGTTGGGGTTCGAGTCCCTGCGGGGTAACTTGTCCGTAGTTCAAGCAACCGTATCCCTCGGCAAGACATTGTCTGCCGGGGGATTTGCTTTTGGGCATCGATCTGAATTCGGTTCTGCGGGTTGCTTGTGAGTACCACACCGCCTTCGCGAAGTGCTCACCGGACGCCTGCAGTCAGCACTTCAGGGCTAAGGGGTCGCAGCTTCCAACCCATGCCTTGGTCACATGCCGTACAAATGGTTCAGCAAGCTCCATGTGTTTGCTGAGCCACAGCTTCGGGAACAGCTTTGACCACTTGAGACATGCTGGGCGCCGACTCCAGACATTCTTCTGTCTCAATGGGGCCAATCGCTTGCCCGTTGCTCGCAAAGCGAACTCCGAGATTCATTCGTCACAGTTTTGCAACGCTGGGTTCGAATTCGCCTGGCAGCAAGTGTGGACGAGTCAACCATTCCCTCGGCTTTCCTGAATGGCGGTCACGGTCGGCGCTCTATTCGTCCCGCAATTCAGGCGCCGCACCATTCCATTCCGATTTGCTGTCGAACCGTGCGACGAATGGTATCGTCAGAACACACACCACAATGGCGGTCTTATTCGCAGCGCGTCGATTATTTCGAAATCCATAGAGAAACTGCCCGACCTCGTCAGCGAAATCCGGGACAAATGCCGTGGAACTTTCAGATTACGCGAAACGGGAAGGGGGAGTTCCACCAGTACTTCCTGGCCCAGACAATGTCCAGGTCGTGGTAGATGTCGTTGCCAGTTCCGCCGTAGAACAAATCCCACCCTGCATCACCGGTCAGCTCGTCGTTTCCAGTACCGCCATACATCGAATCATTGCCGATACCACCGAACAGTTCATCTTGTCCCTTCTCGCCGAAGAGCACATCGGCTCCGCTTCCGCCATACAGATCGTCGTCGTCGTCACCACCCATCATCATGTCGGCGCCCGATCCACCGTCCAAAACATCATTTCCTGACTCGCCAAACAGTTCGTCAATTCCCGGTCCACCGTACAGCATGTCGGCTCCGACTCCACCATACAGGTCATCCCGGCCCTCACCGCCAAAAATCATATCCATACCGGCTCCGCCCCACAGAAAATCATCTCCGTCTTGACCATATATGGTGTCATGGCCGGGACCGCCAACAATGGTGTCATTGCCAGTACCGCCGTAGGCCACGCGGGCTGCCGAATTCTTTAGCCGGTACAACCCATTGAAAAGTCCGTTTAAGTTGATGTAGTCGTCGCCCGTTCCGACATCAACAGTGACAGGAATACCAAGAGCTTTGTCCACATATACCTGGTCTTCACCGCCGAATGTCTGGATTACGATCGCAGATACACCGCCTTTGTTGTATTTGCACTCGAATACTCCCAGCCCGATGCTGTCAACCGAGATTCCAATTTCTTGCCCCTGATCTTGAACAAATACTGAATCGAACCCTTTCGTTCCTTGTCCTTCGAAATCCGTTCCATTAATCGCGAGCACCCCGTTGTTGAGTGAGGCAACGAGACACGGAGTCAGCACTTTACGGTCCTCCAGTGCTTCGGCTGCTGCCACGGGTGGCAGTTGTCGACGGCGTGTTCGTGATTCGGGTCTACGTTGCATGAGTTGGGTCAAGAATGACATCAAACTCTCCTTTATTCCTGTGGGCCAGGCTCGTGTCACCGTTCGAGTGACCTCGCCGTGACGGATCACCACCTTGTATGGAGGG
>JAKVBZ010000353.1 GCA_022448645.1 Pirellulaceae bacterium | reverse complement strand
AGCTAGGCGATGACACGCCTTCTTCGGACGATGACCTGTTTTACCGTGTTTACAAGATCACGGCGGTCCCCGAACCCTCAGCGGCGGCCATGTTGGCCTTGGGACTGGCTGGTTCTGCTCTCGTGAGGCGACGGTCGCGATCAATTTCCTAAGGGCGTTGTGCCGAAAGTACTTCTGAGCTAACACATCATACCGTCTGTACATTGCACCATCGCGGCCTTTCCGTGCTGGTGCGATTTTTGTTACTGCCCAAATAGCCAGGAAATCACTCTAGCCAGAAATTAACTCTGCCTTTGTTTTGGCAGCCAGGGTAAGTTTCTGGTGGCCCCATCTGACCACAATGAAGGCAGCGTTAGTTTCGTCGTCTTCGTTTCGTTCAAGCAATCCGTTGACTTATCAAAACCGACTGACTATCACTGTGGTCGGAGGTACTAACCATGGTTAATCAATACGACAATCACCGTATGGCTGAACGGAAATCATTCCTCGGTAGCCTGTTAATGGTGACCACACTTCAGACGGTAGTGTTTGGCGTCGCTCCACAACAGGATGTCCAATCTCCGCAGAAGGTAATGGTGGCAATCATACAATTTGATGCAGTTCCCGAGGCGGTTGACCGCAATTTGGGAGAAATGGAACGGTTGATGCGCACTGCCGTTCAGCGTGGGGCGCGGTTGATCATGTTTCATGAGGGCTGTGTTGTGGACTACACGCCACGGATAAAATTCCTGGCTGAATCCGTGCCTGACGGTAAGTCCACCCGACGCATGCTCAAACTGGCCGCAGAGCTAGATTGCTATATTTCTTTTGGACTCAGTGAACGCAATGAAGGACGATTCCATATATCCCAGGTTTTCGTCGGCCCGCACGGGATGGTCCATTGTTACCGGAAAACTTGGTTGCATCGAACCGACGAGGATATCGGATATCGGAATGAACTTGCACGTTATGATCCAGGAACCGGTCCCAGTCTGTTTGAGATAGACGGAGTTTCTGCAGCCTGTTTCATTTGCGCAGACTCCAACGCACCTCGCTGTATTGAACGCTTACGCGACCTCAGACCGCAGGTAGTGTTCCATCCGAATAACCATGTCAATCGGTTGCCTCAGGCAGATTGGAAAAACAAATGCGAGCGGACAAAACAAATCGGTGCACCAGTACTCGTATCCAACCGTGTTGGACATTCCTGGACGTACCATTGCGAAGGTGGCTGCGGAGTCATCTCAGCCGACGGTGAACTACTGGTCCAAAGCAACACCAACGGAAAAGAGGAAGTGTTACTGTATGAGCTGAAAATACCTGGAACACGCCGCTGAATATCTTGCTGGACAACCCTGCCTAGACAATACGGCGACCGAAAACTCTGCGTGTCTAAGGCTTCCTGGACTGACTACGGCCCGGTTTGATCTTCCAGCATGGTGAGACGTTGCAACGAAGTTTCCCGGGACGAGATGCCGCCCTTGGTGAATCGTGCCCCTGCACGGGCATTTCGGTCCTGGCTCTGGAGCAAATGGTGGGTTCAGCCCATTGATGGAAGAGCGTGGAAAAAGGTGTATGCTCTTTGTCTGCCCGACGGCGATTAGATGGGCCGGTTCATGGTGGAGTATGTGGCCGTAGGTAAGGTGGATGGTTTTTGGTTTGATGGAATCAGTTAGCGCGGTGGCAGACCTAAAGATTTTCCAAACCGGGCTGCTAACGCGTGTACCCGATCGGCAAAGCTGATTCGGCTCTGGGTTGTGGTTTAGATGCGGACAAAGATGGGTTACACTGCGCTGGTACGTTTTCCAGCCAGGATAGAGGCTTGGGTACCTCGAGTACAGTCGAACGGCAAACTGGACAACGAGGTAGGGAGCAGCCGACCCCCACAGGACGCATGACCGATTCTCAGGGCAAGAATGGCAACCCGAGTTTGCAAGTCCACGCGACGGTGTGCGGCAAGTTCTCACAGTGGTTGGCCTTGTTTCTGCCAGGGATCTTTCTCTTGGGGTTGAATATTGGTACCGGAAGC
>JAKVBZ010000352.1 GCA_022448645.1 Pirellulaceae bacterium | reverse complement strand
AATGTGCATGGTCCCGCGCGTCCAGGTTTCCTTCGTTGGTTGCGGCAGAATGGGATTCCCATCGGCATCCGCGATGTTATAGCCAAAGTCATCGGTCTGTCCGTAGGTAATGCCGGCTTTGACCCCACCGCCGGCCATCCAAACTGTAAAGCAACGTGGGTGGTGATCTCGCCCATAATTTTGCTTCGTCAGATTACCTTGGCAGTAGGCAGTTCGTCCAAATTCACCGCCCCAAACGACCAGTGTTTCGTCCAACATGCCGCGACGCTTGAGATCCTTGATTAAGGCGGCGCAGCCTTGGTCGACATCCTTGCATTGGGATTCGTGTTCGGTAGGCAGATTACCGTGGGCATCCCAGCCACGGTGGAAGATTTGTATGTTTCGGACTCCACGTTCCGCCAATCGTCGCGCGTTTAAGCAGCAGGCGGCAAACGTGCCTGGGGTCCGTGCGTCGTTCCCATACATTTGAAACGTCTCTTCACTTTCGTCCGATAGGTCCATTAATTCTGGTACCGAGGCTTGCATTCGGTAGGCCATCTCGTGTTGGCGAATACGAGACAGCACTTCGGGGTCGCCGAACTGATTGAACTGTAGTGAGTTCAGTTTTGTGAGGGCGTCTAGTTGAGCCCGTCGATCGTTGCGCGAAACACCTGCCGGGTTACTAAGGTACAGCACGGGATCCCCCTGGCTGCGCATCAGAATTCCTTGATGGTCAGACGGCAGGAATCCGGTTCCCCATAATCGATTAAACAAACTCTGCTCAGCAAAATTCGTCCGCGCGTGCATGACGACATAATGCGGTAGATTTTCATTGAGACTTCCCAGGCCATAGCTCAACCATGCGCCAAGACTCGGGCGCCCGGGAATTTGACTTCCCGTCTGGATATACGTGATTGCTGGGTCATGGTTGATGGCTTCTGTGAACGTACTGTGAACGACGCATAATTCCTTGACGACTTGGGCCGTGTACGGCAGTAACTCACTGACCCAAACGCCCTGGTCGTGATTCTCGTGTTTTTGGAATCGGTACTTGGAAGGGCACAACGGAAGCCCATTTTTTTGACTTGCGGTCATTCCGGTGACGCGCTGTCCATCGCGGATGTGTTCTGGAAGCTGTTCACCGAACATCGCGTTCATCTTGGGTTTGTAGTCCCACAAGTCATGATGGCTCGGTCCACCACTCATGAACAGATAGATCACCCGTTTGGCCTTGGCGGGATGGTGCATTCCGTCATCCGAGGTTGCATCCGCCGCGTTAACGCTGGGAGTCATCAGTTGCGCCATGGCCGCAGTACCGATGCCTAACGCCGAGCGTCCGAACAGCTGACGTCGCGTTAACAACAGTTCGTGTTCACGGTGCAGGTGCGTGTCGTTCATGAGGAAGGATCCTGGTGTCTAGTAAAGTATCATGGCCAGGTCGCTCGCCAAAACCGTAACACATAGTTGTGTCCAAGCGGCATGTTGGGAAACGGGAAAGGTGTCATCATATGGAGCGTCACCATGTGCCAGCAGTTGTCGCGCATCGTCAGGCGCATCTTCGTAGCGTTGGTGCAGGCTCTGCAGAAGTTCCATGCATGTGTTTGCTTCTTGCGTTGTTGGAGACCGTGAGGCCAGCAACTGAAATAATGTTTCCAAGCGTTGGTCATCATTGGATTGCGCACGCAGCAAACGAGCGGCCATCCGGCGCCCCATTTCGATTCGTTGCGTTTCGTTGAACAACCCGAGAGATTGCAACGATGTGTTGGTTCGTGAACGTCGCACGCAGCTGGATTCACGGTCCGGCGCGTCAAACAGAATCATCATTGGATGAGGGCTTGTTCGTTTCCAATAAACGTACAAGCTGCGACGGTACAGCGGAGCTCCATTGTCGCGAACGTATTCTTTGGTATTGCTGGCCGGGTGCGCGAGAGCCGCCCATAAGCCGGCGGGTTGGTACGGCTTGACACCTTCGCCGCCAATCTTGGGGTCGAGAAGACCGCTGGCCCAGAGTCCTAGATCTCTGAGGACCTCCGCGTCCAATCGATAAC
>JAKVBZ010000351.1 GCA_022448645.1 Pirellulaceae bacterium | reverse complement strand
ATCGTGGCTCGACTGACGTAGTTATAGTTATGCGGGAAATGAGTCAGCTTTCGGCACATCACGTGATCTTTAACACCGAACATCGAATATAGTTGCTGTAGTTCCGGATATCCGTCCGTCATCATGTCGACCGTCCAATCATCCGCGGCCGTCATCCCTTGCGGTTTTGGCGCGAACAGCGCGGCTAATTCGACGTTGCCTGTTCCAACCCGAAGCAGTGAACCGTTTTCACAAGTGCAACCTCCTTGCATCGCCGTGGATACCATGCCATTGGGAAACGCTGCTACTGGACGTTCGTCGATCGCACACAGCAGGATGGTTTGTGTTCCGCCACCGCTGCCACCAGTGACGGCCATACGTGAACTATCAACGTCGGGCAATTGCTCAAGAAAATCCAGACAGCGGATCGAGTTCCAGGTTTGAATTCCAATCACACTCTGTAGTCGCATTTCAGCTTGAGCGGAAAAGAGTCCCCAGTCGGTGGTGCCTTCAAATTCGTCTCGTTGCTTGGCAAATCGATGAGCGAGTTGCCGATCGATTTGTTGGCTATCAGCATAGCCAAGCATGTCGTAAATGAAGGTTACGCAGCCCATGCGCGCGAGTTGGGCGCATCTGGCGATTTTTGGATATTGTCCGGATGCTTCGAAGCGTTCGGCGCCGTCCGCAATCATCTGCCTTAACTTGTCATGTGGGTGACGCTGTAAGCGTCCCCCATGGCCGTGTGGGCATAACACGGCCGGGTATTTCGCGTCGACAAGACTGTTATCCGGGCGGAATAGCAAACCGGTCACATAGTGCCCCGGGAGACTTTCAAAATAGACCTTTTCGACAGTGAATCCTTTGCGGTGTGTGCGTCCATGAATCACCGGGTTGAGCGGTGTTCGTGTTGGCATTGGCCAGATGCCCGTGGCGACGCGAATACGGTGGCGAAGTTGTTCAGCACGCTGAAGCCATGTGTCGAGCGAATCTGGCACGAGGAAAGGAAAATGTCCGTTGAGATCCTTTAGAGTTTGCAGACGACGGTCATTGGGCTGTTTTCCATCAAGGACAAGTTGGTCTTCGGCGAGTGCGCAAAGATTGGACAGCATGACAAAGACGAGCACGAATCGAGCGAGGCAAGAAAATAGGGGTGGGTGATACATAATGATGCGTGTTGGTTGGAGCTAAGTGAATTGAAGCTTAGATGAAAAGGAATTAATCGACCCAAATTGGGCTGGACCAAGCCATGTGATTATTGTGTTGTTGTACCCGTACGTAATACCAATCCGTGTGATCACCCTGAGGTCGTCGATCATGCCAGGTGAGCTGGGCTGTGCATTCCGTGGGACCAACTAATCGTTCCAGCATATAGCTTTCTGAGGTGAACGGACCGGTGAAGAAGATGCGATTGTCGTGTTGCAATGCGGACAGCGTGACGCGCTCCGTCTTTTGGTAAGGTTGGCGACATGTTACGGATAACTGTGCGTCGGGCGTTTCTGCCTCAATGTCTAGGATTACGGCTTTCGTGGGGTCTTCACCATAGGATTGCACTCGAGTTGTATGTGAAATGAGATGCAGCTCGGTGGTGCTCAGTTTTCGCAAGCGATCGCGGCGTTGTTCGTCGAACGGGGCTGTTTGAAAACAGGGAATTGCCTGGCGGAATTGACCTCCTACGACACCAATTTTTAGATCCCAATCACAGATTCGACCGAGATCAAGAGCTCCCCACGGTCCCCAACCGTAGCGTAGGCGACAGCTGACGATT
>JAKVBZ010000350.1 GCA_022448645.1 Pirellulaceae bacterium | reverse complement strand
TATTGGTGAGCCCACCGTTGCCAGCAATCGCCGCCAGAGCCGCAATCAGCGCCACCAGCTGGTAATCAATGTCGGGTAGCTTCCCCGTCTTGAAAAGCGATACAAAAATGTTGGCCACGTTGTCGCCATCACGATACCCGTCACCGTCGACATCCACATACTTAATGGGGTTTCCGTCCGCGTCCCGCTCCCAGTCATCGGCTTTTCCGTCACCATCGGTGTCGACCGAAACGGGAATCCGTGCTTCAACGACATCCAGATTCCCATCACTATCCCAATCCTCGCCTAGATCAAGCACTCCGTTTCCGTTCCGATCCTCCGCCTGTTGAACCGGTACATTGCCAAACTTCACAAACCCACTGATGATGTTGATCCAAGTCGACGAGTGAGAATAGAAGATCGCCAAGATCAACAAGAATCCCAACACCGTCACCAGCTTGAAACTCATCAACACTTTGATGGAATTGTAGACTTTCCCTCCAACCATTAAGGGAAGGATGCTCAGTACGAAGATTGTCACACTGATAATCTTGATCATCCACCAGTGATACGCAACATTCTCCGGATCCGGCAATTCACCACCTAGCAGCACCACCAAAACTGGCGTTGCCGCATTGGCCGCCAGGTAGGGAAACACAGTACCGAAGTCCAAAAGCAGATAGATCCCCAACCAAAAAAGGGGGCCCGGTAACGTTCGGAACTTGCCCGTAAAGATCGGCTCACCTGTGTACAACGTGTAGCGACTGATTTCGATGTTGTACAAGCCCTGCGCCAAGATACTAAGCGTAGCCAACCACATCAGTGCTCCACCGTATTTTGCCGTCACCAGTGGACCGACAAGCCATTCACCACCACCGATCGCCGAAGCCCCCATCACCAAACCGGGCCCCAGCAGCAGAAACCAATTTCGCTTTGTGAATCGAGGCGCATCAACCAATTCGCCCATGTCCCACCGCGGCATCGCGCGAGATCCAATATAGGGAGCCTGCTCAGTCGATGATTTCGACGATTCGTTCGTCATGTCAGATTCCTACCCGTCTTGTGCCGCGTGAACTGCGGAGTTGAAAATGAGCCGCCAATGGGAATCGCCAAACTGCTGACGCACATCCCCTCATGCTCGTGAAGCGAAGGTCCTCATGCAATCGCAACAGTTTAAGGCGGCAAACCCAACCAATGCAAATCAGAAGCCGTAAAATACGAATCCGATGGTCCGGAAAACTTTGCCGATCGCAGCAACTTTGACTTTTGGGCCAAAACATTCAGACATCGTTTTCTTTCCTTTTATGGAATCATCGACGTGCTCACCATTATCGATCAAGGCGTTCTTTCTCACCGCGACGACCGCGGCGCTTACATGCCCTACATCACCTTGCTTCAAGACGGTTCGTTCATCGCGACCCAGCATATTGGTGACAGCTTGAGCGCCCCGGACAGCGACATCGAAGTCCTACGTTCTACGGACGGCAAACACTGGACGTCTCAGGGTCTGTTGCACCCCACAGGAACCTCTGGATGGGCCTACCGTGGGCCGCAAATCTACGAACTGGAAAACGGCCAACTCATCATGGTGGCGGGTCGATGCCGAGTTGCCGGTGAGGGCTTGTTTGACGTTGATTCCGAAGGGCTTTCGCATTACGAGATGCTATTGTATCGGTCTCACGATGGTGGTGAATCTTGGTCAGCCCCCACGCGAGTCGAAACGGGGCTTCCCGCCGATCGATATGTCGCCAATAACGCTGGCGTTTTACTACGATTATCCGATGATCGTTGGATGTACCCTTTGGAAACATGGAAACCGACCAGCTGGCCGGGCCCACCCGATCAAAAAGCTGCGGCAATGTTCTCTAACGATCAGGGACGCTCCTGGGGCGAATTTACCGTTATCGCCGACGACCACGACAACCGGCGACTATGGTGGGACCAAATGAACACCATCCTGCCCGACGGCCGGATTTACACCATGCTGTGGACCCATTTGTACGGAACATCTGAGGACCTCAACAACCATTGGACCGTTTCCGATGACGGCGGGCGGACCTGGTCC
>JAKVBZ010000035.1 GCA_022448645.1 Pirellulaceae bacterium | reverse complement strand
TGGTCGTATCTTCTTCAACGATCACTTCCACGCTCGCCTTGGTCAGATTCTGATAACGTAGATGTGCATTATCGCCGCCGTTCGCAGTGGCGAGCCCCGCCACGAAACTGGGTGAAGTCTCGTAGGTGTTGCTGAAGCTTAGCGGTACGAAATCGTCCGTGAACAAGGCTGCAGTCAGCTGTGCTTCGTACGTCATCGAGTTCCAGGTGCCTGTTGATGGTTCCATTGCCAGGAAGCCAATCGTTTCGGTCACAGAGCCAGCAGCGCTGGACTCTTGTGGCTCCAAAGCGACGTCAAAACCAACTGTGGAAGTCGTGTTTTGTCGAGTCGAAAGGAAATTTTCGCCTCCGATAGCCATTTCCTGCACCTGGCTAATCACGACGGGAGTCGTCGCGAAAGGAGTCGAGAAGGTGACGGTTTCCCAACTAGGTGCAGCGATGCCTTTGCCGACGTAGTCATTCGTAGAAACGGTTTCGACGTCGATCCTTGTCCCGTCGGGTAACACGTGGTTGCCCGTTTCCAACACGATATAGCTGACTGTTTCGCCGATCCCATGGACGCCGTTCAGGTTGGAAGGTTCAACCAGATGAATGTCGAACTGATTCGATTGAATATTCGTGATTCTTGGGACCGTCACATCCGAGCCGTTGTGAGACACCGGCAAGGCAAACACGACTGGCGTGTTGTAGCTCTGTGTCAAATCAATGGTTTGCACATCGTGCGTCACGTTGGTTAGTTGCCCCACTTCCCCAATGGTCTTGGTGGCATTCACCAGGCTGGCATGTAACGACGGCCCGAACTGTCCTGGACTTGGCGACGCACTCGACCAGGACGAGACGTCTCCCGCCCAAGAATCAGACAACACTCGGTGCAGAGACATGCCTCCACCATCGGCATCTGTGGGCCAAGGTGCGGTGTCGTTGTACTCTACACGATCTTCCAGCCACAAAGGAATGGAAGTACTACCTAACGGAGGATTTCCCGCTCGCTGTAAAGTCAATCGTTCGCCACCGCCATCCAGATTGCCAGCAACAGGACCAACAAATTGCGCTAAACTTGAAGCAATCTCTATGCTGTAGGCGTTTTCGAACGCGGCCACTGCCAACAAATCATTCACTGGATCGAAGGGCACAAACACCATCGTCTGCCCAGGCTGTAACAACGTACTGGTCGGTATCGTCAAGCCGATACCGTCGAAAACCCAGTCACTCAAATCGACAGGCTGTGCGGTCGGGTTGTAAATTTCGGCGAATTCCAAGTCACTCGCCGCGGTTTCCCCACCCGGATCGGTCGGGTTGTACATAATCTCGCTTATCACCACCGGCCCTACACGGGGAGCACCATTCGTCGCTCCTAACGTCGCCACGGTGAGAGGGACCAGTCGACCAGATCCATTCGGCCACCTTCCTAACGTTTCACCCACGGTGACCGCACCAAAGACGACACTGTCGACAAAGAACTCCGGCTCAGTGCCGCTAACATTGGGATCAATCAACCAGACGGAATCACCATCATTTGCGTTGAGGGCAAAATCAGTGGGGCTTGGGGTCGACGGGTTTGGGTTAAAGTCACTCTCATCCAAGACAAGATACCCACCTGCGGGAATCGTGGTCGTCGCTGGAATCTGAAATTTGAACCATTCACCCTGATCATCACTCAACCACCAACCACTGATGTCAATCAAGCTTCCCGTCGAGTTGTACAACTCTATCGAATCGACCTGGGGCAGCTCCGAATTCGTGAGCACTTCGTTGATAACAACACCTATGGGACTAGCAGGCGTTGCATCCGGAGCGCCACCCCATTCGGTACTGCCGCGCCAGCGATCGAAGTCGCCGTAATCTTGAGTTGGTGTACCAACCGGATCACTCAACACCAAAGTCTGTCCAGCACCATCGGCACCTTCGGGCCAGGGATCATCGTCCCCGTAACTAAAGTCGAGAAACGTCTGTCCATTGAACGTTAGTGACAGACCTTCTCCCTGATTCGACAATGCACCTGAGGTAAACTCTCCGAGCACATTCAATCCCATCCCGTAGCGCAATTCAAAGGCCGACTGATCTCGGACAACCACTCCTCGGGCACCCGGTGCCAAATTGACGTTGCCAAAGCTATATGTCACCCCGCTGCCAAAACTGACACCCTGTAGATTAATCGACTGGGCACCAATATTTTCGACTTGGATAAATTCAAAGTCGTCGTTGTCTAAATTTGGGTTACTGGCGAACTCACTCAATGTCGGATCCGCCGGATTGTAATTGATCTGCGTGATGCGGAGCGAATCGAATACAAGATTGCCGGCTGAAGTGCTGACCTGGATCGATTCCGTGCCAACAAGATGACCCTGGTAATCATACGCTTCTAGTTCGTATTGATTCGTGCCAAACAGCAACGGTATCGTGGTTTGCCACGTTTGGGCATAGGTCGCGCCGGAGCCTACAGACCACGTCAAGTCGAGAGGTTCTGATTGTCCGGCAAGCCGCATTTCATGGACGTCGATCCAGCCGGTCCCGGTCAGCGTTGCAGTAGTCGCTGCCCCCACATCCAGCGGTCCACTGGTAGTTAAATCGTAGGGGACTGACGGAGCCCGCAGCGACAACTGAGTCGTCACAAAATGTGCCCGATCGTTGATGAAACTAATGTGAGGTGTGTAGTTTTGGTCTACCAAAACACCGAAACGGTGAAACCAGTTTCCGGCATACGTACCATTGAACGTGGTAGCGATGAGGTCTTGAAGGTGACCATAAAACAATCGCAAATTCTGAGGACGGTTGAGAATCTTTCCAATGTTCCAGTTTGGAGCACCGGATTCGGCGTGCAACGTATCGTTGGGCGGACGCCGGCCGGCAAACGAAAAGTCCAGATCCCATGGCAGCACCATGATTTTTCCGGTGCCTGGATGATCATAGAGCCAGATATTGTGTGGCGCGGCATCGATGCCGTACACGTCCAGATTTCCGGATAGCGATTGCATGGCATACATGCGCATCCATTGGCTGACATCAATGACATCTTCCAGTACGCTATCTAAAATGGCACCACTCAGACTAAACGCTTGCGCTGTTGACATCACGTTGTCATAGTTGTCAGCTGCTCGCTTGTTTTTGATGAGATAATTCCAACGATAGTCTTCTTTCTCGGTACCAATATTGCCAAAATCAGTGGGAACGAATCCCCCACCTAACATGCCATTCTTCAAAGTTTCCTTGTTACCTGACACGACATTCTGGTTCATGTAATACACGATTTCGAACTCGTAGAGCGTGCCATCGCTATCGTTACCGAAAGTTTCTTCAAGATACACGTCACTGTAACGGGCCATCATCATGATCACCGGTCGCGTGTATTGCGAATTCGTATTGGGTGAAATCAAGTACCCTAAATCGTGATATACGCTAGCGATGCCTCCAGCGCGACTGAGCATGTGTGTAATCAGGATCTCGTCTTGACCATTGCCATCGTAATACTGGCTCCGTCCTGAACCATCCAGGCTGAGAACTTCATGGACTCCACGAAATAATTGATCCGAGTTAAATCTGACTTTGTAACTGCCCGAATTCACGTCACCTAGGATGGGAGTGCGTCCTGCCAAGCTTCCCTTCAAGCGCACACCAATGTCGTAAAAGGCTTCAAGGTTGTTATAGATGACGGTACCACCACGGAAACCATTACTCATCAGTTGACCTGCGTCGAACAAATCAGCAGCTTCGCTCGCAAGCATCACAATTCGAATGGTATCCACCGGATTGTTGGTTCCCTTGCCATCCTGCACTTTGTACAGAGCTCGAGAGTCAACTCCTTCGGCGGGAAACGTCGACGTGGCACCGAATGTATCTTGCCCCTCGACATAAAACTGAACAATGGCCGAAGCCGATTGTCCCGGAATGATACCCGTGTACTGACTGTTCGGCCCCAATGTCATCGGCGCACTCTGCCATGGTCCTTCCGCCACGGAAAACCACAAAGTCATCGAGGCCACTCCATCCGGATCCTCGGCCGTCGCCGTGACCGTCACGTTTTCGGACACCTCAGGCACTAATGCACTATGACTAAAGTCACGATAGGTAGGACCTACGTTGGCAACAAACGTCGAATTCTGCGCTCCTGGGGTCCCATTGAGCTGAGGCACGGCCAACAAATGTGTCGTACGTACACGATTGACGTAAAAACGCGTATTCAACTGGTTCGATCCGGTCAGCCATTTAGCACGAAAGGAAATTTCATATTCCACACCGTTCTGGATGGTGTGGAAGTTAGCACCGTCCTTCAAAGTCGTCTCGGCATGATTGTGCATATGCCCGCTGAGCCCAGTAGCCACCACGTGTGCTACTTGATTATTGGTATCATCGGGATCGACAATCACGGTACCGTTGTGCGTCCCAATAATTCGCCACTTATCAGCAGTCCCACCAACTGAGTCGCCTTCAAAGGATCCATTCTGGATCAGTTGTCGGTTCAGACCGCTAGGGTCTCGAATCACACTGACATCGTCCAGTAAGAATTCTCCAGCATCTAACAAACCCATATGCAATTCATTCCAGACGTTGGCGGAACCGGTATCCGCCTTGGCAACCTGTCGAAAGCTATAAGTATTCCAAGTGGACTTGCTCGACTCGTCACTCGCCGCCCACGCTTCCGGGATGGAGTTATCGGCGTCCGGATCACGCAATTCCAGACTCGATCCTCCTCCGTCGGCGGACTCGGGCCATCGTCCAGCGTGATAGTAGTGAACTTCATCAGCCGGATTGTCGTTCGCGTCCAGCAGCAGGATGCGGTCGTCTCGATCGGATAAGCTACGTGAAAAATCGCCAATCATATTGGCCGCGGGATAAATTGCTGACAAAACGGCAACATTGTTGGAAACCAGCAGATACTGATCTGGGCCCAACATCGTGCCAACCGGGAACGTAAAGTCAACAGCGTCTACGAATGACCAGCCACTCAAATCGACCGTGATTGTGGCACTGCGATTGTACAGTTCGATCCACTCTTCTGACGATTCAACGAAAGGAGGCCCCTTGTCCGGCTGGTGATGATACATGATCTCATTGATCACGATCTCGTCGTGGAACGTAAAGCTATTCACAGCGCCAGGTGTGGCCACGTCGGGATATAACCAATCACCATCATGTTGAGAAGATCTACCCCGCAACCAGCCAGACACTTGCCGAGCGTCAATCAAATTCGTTTTTGCCGACGAGGTATAAAGGAAGAGCGTGTCTCCATCAGCCGGCGTGAAACCCAATTGGAGATCCGTCACCGACCATACATCGCCTCCGGATATACTTTGGGCTGGAATCGTATATTGTTGACCTGCTGAACTTTCGAGGAAAAAACCGTCCAGCGATTGGCTGACCGCTGATTCATTACTCAACTCTAAAAAGAAACCACTCTGGCCTCCGGGGGCTACTTCGTTAATGGCGACCGGCACAACGGGCTCCGCACCAGGTGGCAGACTGACGATTTCCAACGCGGGGGCAATGAAGAACGTTGCGTCATTGACAACCGCGTTCAAGCCGTGAATGGCCAGCACGTTAGAACCGAAATTGAGATCATCAATTCCAGCGTCGATATTGATGATCTCGGTGACGAATCCGCCCGCATGCGTCGTGGCAGCCGAATTCCAGTCCACGATACCTGAAGCGTTGCGACGAGAGACTTCTTCACCGTTGATGTAAGCCACAAATCCATCAGAATACTCCATTTCGAGTGACATCGATTGCACTGTGTTCGAAATGTTGAAATCAAATGGAATCCGGATAAATGCCGACGTGTTCTCATCAAACATCTCAGCGTGAATATCCGTAACCACTTTGCCTGTAATGGAACCTGTGGAGAACTGGAAAGTACCGGCGCTGTAATAATTGGCGTTTCCAGCATCCGGAAGATTCGGAAAAGAGCCTGGCATAGCACCAATTCGACTCGTCCCTTCGAAAAGAATCGCACCGTCACCATCGTCAAGCGTCTTGTAAGCTCCGGACGGTCCTCCAATTCCCTGATGCCCTACATATTCGCCACTACCATATCCATGTGCTACGATCGTGTAGTCACCCGGACTGAGTGCTAACGGTGAGGCCAGAGGCTTCAATCGGTTGCTTTCCACCAACGTACCTGGATCACCCGGCGTGAAGGTCAAAGTTGCCAACTTGGCCCCACTGTTTCCGCTGCGTGTCCAAAGCTCAGACGTCAATGTTCTTGAGAGGCCGTTCGCGTTACTATCGAACACACCTAGGTGTGTCACTGTGATCGGAGTGAGAACTTCAAAATCATGTCCAAACGCGTTGGAAGAAGGAAAGCTTCCACCTGCACCTGTTAGATTCCCGTAAGCAATCGAACTACCACCTGTCTGCTCATACCCAATACCTGTCGGCCCAGACGTCCATCCTACCTCCGCAAAACCGTCGAGGGTCCAAGACAGACCTAAACCCCCATCTGCGGGAACTAACACACTGGCCTGATCCCCCACATCAATCAGGCTAGTCGTCACTGGCTCAGGAGCCGGAGGAAAATTTTCAGCGCCGGGCGTTCCTCCTGCTTGCCCACTTGTCGTCCAGTTTTCGGGCAGGTGGCTGGCGGTAAGTAGCTCGTTCTTGGCCAAAGTAAATCCGGAACCGTCGGGGCCAACTGGCCATTGCCCACCAAAATCGTAGGTGACTCGATTCATGAGCCGATTGTCGTTGTTACGTAACTCCAGCGTTTCCCCACCGTTGTTCAACTTTCCAGTGTACGGTCCCAACACTCCGGTCAATCCAGTGGTTCCTTGGAGTGCCACTGGATCGATAGCGATGACCAGATAACCTCGCCCTGGAATTTCTGCGCCATCGGCGAATTCGTACTCAATCCCTCCCTGCAAAGACCAACCGGACAAATCCATGTCCACAGCCATCTGATTGAACAGCTCCACCCATTCCAACGTGTCGTCATCGGAACCGACGGGATTGACCATCAGCTCGTTGAACACGACAGTACTATCCAGCACAATACGAGGCTCAAGAGACTCAAAACGCGCTAAATACGATGATCGACGGCGAGTCATATGAAGTGGGGCCCCTTAGCACCAACCAGACCTGTTCCATGAGAGATCTTTCTATTCTACCAGCAATCTTCGGAATTCACCAATTCTTGGAAGTGAATCGATTTTCACAAAACTGCCTCTAAATAAGGCACCAGCCACAGTACTGGTCCAACTCGAAAAGAACTTGACTACAATACATCCTTTCGATCCTACATCCTTTCAATCCTGAATGATGGCTGTTTAGGAACTGCAAACATGAAGAAGAAATTGTGTGTCACTTGGGGGATCTATATGGCGCTGGCCGTCATGGTGTTTGGGCTGACTCATGTGAACAACCCAACTCGCGGTTCACAGCTTCCCAATATCATTTTTATCTTGGTCGACGACATGGGATACGGAGACCTTGGTTGCTACGGCCACCCTGAGGCGCAAACACCACGCATCGATCAACTGGCGCGTGAAGGCGTCAGGTTCACACAACATTACGCAAACGGTCCCGAGTGCAGCCCTACGCGGACTGCCCTTCTTACTGGTCGCTATCAGCAGCGAGCAGGAGGTTTGGAGTGCGCCATCGGCACAGGTAATGTCGGACGATATGACGACGCCATCCGTCTCGCCGAACAACGTCAACTCGGCCTGCCCGCTGAGCAAGCTGTCATTCCGCGTGCGCTGCAAAAAGCGGGTTACGCGTGTGGAGTCTTCGGGAAATGGCATCTAGGCTACGAGCCACACTTTAACCCGATAGAACACGGATGGGACAGTTTCTTTGGTTATCTGGGTGGCAACGTGCATTACTTTAACCATCGGGAAACCAGTGAATTGCACGTGCTGTTCCGCGGACGACTACCTGTCTATCGCGAAGGCTATATGACACACCTGGTCACCGACGCATCGTTGGAGTTTCTGCAGCGTCATCGAAACCGGCCCATATTCTTATATGTCTCTCACGAATGCCCTCATTTCCCATTCCAAGGTCCCACGGATAAAGACAAAATCGTCACGAAAGAAAACTGGATGGAACGTGACGCAAAAACCTACGTCGCAATGCTGGAAGACTTGGATTCTGAAGTAGGCCGTCTGTTGGACGGTATCCGTGACGCACAACCCCGTCGTGAAACGATCGTTGTGTTTGTCTCGGACAACGGCGGCCTGAAAGGGGCGGCCCACATGGGTACATTGCGTGGAGCGAAAAGCACGACGTTCGAAGGTGGCATCCGCGTACCACTGATTATTCACTGTCCAGAACGAATTCCGGCGAACAAAGTATGCCAACAGGTCTCAGTCACGTTCGACCTGACCAAATCGGTGTTGCAATTGGCGGGTGTTGCCACCGCTACACTTCCTTTGGACGGGTACGACATTATCAAACATGTCGCCCAGGGTCGTGATGATTTCTCACGGACACTGTTTTGGCGAGGCCGGCGAGGAGAACGCACCTGGTGGGCAGTCCGTGATGGCGACCTAAAATACGTCCGCAAAACGGATGACGGACAAACCAGCGAATGGCTGTTTAACTTAGCGCAAGACATAAACGAACAACACAACCTGTCCGCATCCAACGTCACGGAAACAAATCGTTTGGCACGCTTGCTTCAAGAATGGGAAAACAACGTGCAATCGGCGCGATAACCGATCGCCCACATTCGGAATCAAGCATCCAGCATTCCGAAACTCGCGCCCCTACCCCCACCCACATGGATCATCCAGTCCCACCTACTCTCAACACACTCGACCGATCAGACGACTTCGACAAGCCATCTTGTCTTGCCGTCTAGAACTTGCATGGCAATTCTGCTAATTCACGCAGATACGGATCACATGCTATAATTCGGTCGAATATGTTCACTCATTCGTTGTTCTCTTTGAGAATGGTGGAATCTGGCATGATTACCTGTCCTAGAAATTGGGCCAATCTGCTCTCCGTTGCCATCGTCACGATCCTTACGATCGCATCTGGGTGCCAAAAAGAGGAAAGCCCACCCACTACGAATTCGACAACTACATCCACCGAAGAAATTTCGGCGGAAGACACCTCGACAGAATCGTCTTCTAGTAAGGCAGACGCAGCTAATCTAGATGAGAAAAGCGGCGAAACCTCCAGCGCAATACCTGCGTCCAGTCAGGGCATTCATCACATCTTGTCGTTATTGCCAGATTTTGAACTGACGGACCAACAGGGAAATCCGTACAGTCATCGGCAACTTTACTCCAAGGTGTGGGTGGCTAACTTTATCTTTACGCGGTGTGCCGCTACCTGCCCCGCCCAAACTGAAAAAATGCGAGAGTTCCAGGATCTTTTGCAATCGCATCCCAGCAAAGACCAAATTCGGCTGGTTAGTTTCACGGTCGACCCGCAACACGATACGCCAGAAGTCATGAAGGAATATGCCGATGAAATAGGCGCAGATCACGAACAGTGGAAATTCCTTACTGGACGGCAAGAAACTCTGTGGCAACTCAGCAAGGAAGGTTTCAAGTTAGCCGTGGGGCACGACACAGACGATACTCAGATGCCCATTTTCCACAGCCCCATGTTTGTGCTGATCGATCCCTACCTGCGCGTTCGTGGCTTCTATGATGTGATGTCCGACGAAGGATTGGAACGTTTGAGTGAAGATCTGACGAGCCTGCTAGAAGAACGAATGCCTCAACCCCCTGGGATCTTCACCTCCGATTGGTTGGAAACGCGCCGTCAAGCGCAATTAAAAACGGTGGATAAGTTCGAGGTCAACTACGATTTTTCCTTTTCGAATCAGTTAGAAGAAAGTGGTATCCGTTTCATAAACCGCGCGGTAGACGACGGAACACGAGATTACAAGGCAGCACACTATGACCACGGAAACGGCGTGGCCATCGCCGATGTCAACGGCGACGGCCTGTATGACATCTATTTCTGTACATTGGTCGGTCGCAATGAATTGTGGCAAAACATGGGGGACGGAAAGTTCCAGGATATTACCGAGCAGGCTGGGGTAGCCGTCGAACAGCCAATCAGTGTCTCGGCTTCATTCGCCGACACCGATAATGATGGTGACCCTGACCTGTACGTGACGACCGTTCGCGGCGGAAATCACTTGTTTGAAAACGACGGCAATGGGTTCTTTCAGGACATCACGGCAAATGCCGGTTTAGAACATCAAGGTCATTCGTCCGGTGCCGTGTTTTTCGACTTCGACCGAGACGGGCTGCTCGATCTTTTCTTGACGAATGTGGGCAAGTACACCACGGATGAACGTGCACCGGTGACAAGGGAACAAGTTCGGCGGGACGGCGAGACCCAGTACGACTATTTTGTGGCCTATCCCGATGCCTTTGGCGGTCATCTTAAGCCGGAGGAGCGCAACGAACGTAGTTTGCTGTACCGCAATCTGGGCGGCAACCGGTTTCAGGATGTTTCAGACGAAATGCAATTGCATGATGTTAGCTGGTCTGGAGACGCCGCACCCGTGGACTTCAACCAAGATGGCTGGATTGACTTGTACGTCCTCAACATGCAGGGGCACGACCAGTACTACGTCAACGTCGAAGGAAAGCGGTTCGAGAAAAAAAGTCGTGATGTATTCCCCAAAACGCCCTGGGGTTCGATGAGTGTCAAAGCATTCGACTATGACAACGATGACGATTTCGACTTATTCGTTACCGACATGCATTCTGATATGAGCCAGGAAGTGACCCCGAATCTGGAAAAGCAAAAAGCGAAAATGGCTTGGCCCCAATCATTTACCAAGGAAGATGGAAACGACATCTGGGGAAACGCCTTTTACCGCAATCTTGGCGACGGCACCTTCGAAGAAGTGTCTGATCAGCTAGGTGCCGAAAATTATTGGCCTTGGGGTTTCAGTGTCGGCGACTTAAACGCCGACGGCTTCGACGATGTATTTATTGCGTCAAGCATGAATTATCCGTTCCGTTACGGTATCAATACCGTGTTGCTGAACAATCGAGGAAAAGGTTTCCTCGATAGTGAGTTCATTTTGGGCGTCGAACCAAGACAGCAGAGAGTAGCGCCCTGGTATGAATTGGAAGTTCGCGGAAAGGATCGCGATCATCCGTCGTCCAAGCAGATTATTGCCTACAATCCTCCTGACCGGATCGTTGTTTGGTCAGCCTTGGGGTCTCGGTCGTGCGTCATGTTCGACCTAGACGAAGATGGTGATCTGGACATTATCACGAATGACTTTAATTCGCCGCCATTGGTTCTGGTCAGCAACCTCTCAGAACGAAACTCTCAACTAAGTTTCCTCAAGATAAAACTCGTGGGCAACCGGTCGAATCGCGACGGATTAGGTGCGCTCGTCAAGGTGTATGTGGGTGAACAGTCCTATCTGAAAGCGTACGACGGTCAGTCGGGATATCTGACTCACAGCCTCTACCCACTCTACTTTGGTCTGGATGGCGCAGACACCATTGACCGAATTGAAGTGACCTGGCCATCTGGATCCCGTCAGTTGGTGGCTGGTCCCCTTGCGGCAAATACGACGATTGAGATCGTGGAAGAATCTTCTCAACCTTGACGGTAACAGTCAGCAAGCGGATCTAGAACTCGCGGAGTATCGAACGCATAACGGTCGATGTTAGTTTGTTCGGTCCAATACAGCCAATCGTTGAGTTCATAAGAATCACCTAGATGTTAAACTAGAAACTTGGGACCGATTGACCAAATCCACCTGGAATTCCCCTATGTGCACACTTCGACAGATAATTGTTGTAGCGGGTTTCAGCTTCCTATTATTGGGCTGTGAATCTGATTCGTCACAGGTGAGCAACAACGGCGATTCGGCAGTGCCGAATCCTTCTGAAGCAATCGTTTCCGATGAGTTAACCGCCGCTGTCACAACTGGCAAAGGTTCGCATCGGTTCACTTTGTTGGATCCGGATGAAAGTGGCGTCGATTTCATCCACGCGTGGAATCCGCCGTCTCATCGGAAAAAGCAATTGCGTGGCGCCTTTACAGGCTGCGGCGTAGCCATCGGCGACTATAACGGTGACGGTCGCCCCGATATATTTCTGACCCGCCAAACAGACGGGGGACGTTTGTATGAAAACCTGGGAAACTTTCGCTTTCAGGATGTAACGCAGACTGCCGGCCTGGCTACCGATGATATGTGGAGCACCGGGGCATCATGGGTCGACATCGACAATGATCAAGATCTGGATTTGTATGTATGCGGTTGCGATTGTCCGAATCGCCTTTACGTCAATCTCGGCGATGGAACTTTTGAGAATCATGCATCCGCTGCAGGATTGGACTTCAACGGCGCCAGTATCATGATGGCATTTGCCGACTACGATCTGGATGGCGATTTGGACGGGTACTTGCTGACCAATCGACTTCTTCCCGGTGGCGACTCGATGTCCGCCCCAGCAGACTTCAGTTTCCGATCCGAAGCGGGACGAATCGTCGTACGACCAGAATTCCGTGAATACCAAGATGTCATCAATTTTCCAGATGGTAGCTACCAATATATTAACGCGGGCCAATACGATCACCTCTATCGAAACGATGGTCCTGGCGACGACGGCCACGTCCGATTCACCGAGGTGAGCAAGGTTGCCGGAATCCGCGGAAACCATTTTGGTCTATCGGCGACATGGTGGGACTATAACCAGGACGGACGACCTGATCTGTATGTCGCAAATGATTTCTTTGGGCCTGACCGCCTCTATCGAAACGAAGGTCCCAACAAGAACGGTGAGGTTCGCTTTGCCGAGGTGCTCGCTGAAACGATGCCACACACACCATGGTTTTCTATGGGCGCTGATATTTCTGACATCGACAATGACGGGCTTATGGACTTCATGGGATCCGACATGGCAGGCACCAACCACTATCGCGACAAAATGTCCATGGGCAACATGAGCGGTCCGAATAGTGATGCCTGGTTCTTGAACTTTCCTAACCCACCGCAGTACATGCGAAACACAGTCTATCGCAACACCGGAACGGGTCGATTCATGGAAATCGCTAACCTGACTGGGTTGGCCAAGACCGACTGGACCTGGGCTGTGCGATTCGCCGACCTGGACAACGATGGTCGCGAAGACCTGTTTGTGACCAACGGCATGAGCCGCGATTGGCTAAACGGGGATCGGTTGGATGAAGTCCAGAAACTAACTGTCGAGGGTGACAGTGACGCCACGGACGATGCGAGACATGATTTTTGGCTAAACCAGCCCAAACTCAAATTGCCCAACATGGCCTTCCATAATGATGGCAACTACAAGTTCCATGAAGTCTCACAGGACTGGGGACTCGACTTCAACTCAGTTAGCTATGGATCCGCACTAGGTGATTTGGACGGAGATGGTGACTTGGATCTGGTTGTCAACAACTTCGAAGAAGTCGTCAGTGTATACCGCAACGACTCGGAGCAGGGCAACTCTGTGCGTGTCCGTTTGCGAGGTACAGCCAGTAATCGTTTTGGCATTGGTGCCACGGTACGTTTAGAATCCCCCCATACCGGAGGATCGCAACTTCGCTATTTAACGTTGTCGCGAGGCTTCATGTCGTCGAGCGACCCAGTGGTGCATTTCGGTGTGGGCGATGCCAGTCAAATCGACCGTTTGACGGTACGTTGGCCCAGCGGATATGAACAATCATTTGAGGGCCTTGCCACCGACAAGCTTTATACGATCACAGAACCTGCCGATTCTGGAATGTCAAAAGCTGCCGAGGATCACGTCACGTCGACATTGTTCAAACCAATCAAACTACCGCTCATCCGCCACCGAGAAGAACCTTTTAACGATTTCGCTCGCCAGCCACTATTGCCCAACAAACTTTCCCAGCTCGGTCCAGGGATCGCCGTAGCGGATGTGGATGGTGATGGTCACGATGATTTTTACTTGAGTGGGTCGGCCGGCCATCCGGGTGCCATCTATTTTTATCGGACAGTCACTGGTACTCATCGTCCTGGATCCTTTCGCCCGACCGTTTATCCAACGATGCAAACGGACAAGGTACACGAAGACATGGCTTCCCTTTTATTCGATGTCGACAGCGACGGCGATTTAGACCTGTACGTCGTCAGTGGTGGCGTCGAGTGCCCTCCAAGGGATCCTCTCTTACAGGACAGACTGTACTTGAACGAACTCAGTGAAGAAGGTACCTCGCAATTCGCAGCAGCACCAGACGATGCTCTGCCGGAAATGCTGGACAGTGGTAGTATCGTCGCTGCAGCCGATTTCGACCGTGACGGAGATGTTGACTTATTCGTCGGAGGGCGTGTCGTTCCCGGCAAATATCCAGAAACACCGTCCAGCCGGTTGCTCCGAAACGAAACGACTCCGGGAAGTGTGCCTCATCTGGTCGACGCCACCGACGAAATTGCTCCCGGGTTAAGAGAAACGGGCCTCGTCACAGGCGGCCTCTGGTCCGACGCCAACAACGACGGCTGGCTTGATCTTCTAGTCACTCACGAGTGGGGCCCAGTCAAGCTGTACCTCAACCAACAAGGGCAATTACGCGACGCGACTGCAGAAAGCGGATTGGCCAATCGCATGGGATGGTACAACAGCATTGCTGCGCGTGACCTGGATAATGACGGTGATATCGATTACGTCGTCACCAACTTTGGACTCAACACAAAGTACAAAACTAGCGAATCAAGTCCTCAACTGCTTTACTATGGCGACTTTGACGGTACCGGGGAAAACCATCTAATCGAGGCTAAGTTTGAATCCCTACCGGGACTCGACAAAGTTTGTTATCCAGTGCGTGGATTGAGCTGTTCGAGTGATGCCATGCCCACCATACGAGACCGACTACCGACTTTCCACTTGTTCGCCAGCAATCCGCTCGAAGACATCTACGGCAAAGAGCGACTCAGTGAGGCGCTGCAGCTGCAATGCAACAGCTTAGAATCTGGCATTTTAATCAACGACGGAAACGCTCATTTCAAGTTTCAATCGCTGCCAAGGATCGCCCAAGCGTCCCCCAGTTTTGGAGTCGTGGTGAGTGATTTCGACGGCGATGCCCGCGCTGACATCTACCTGGTGCAAAACTTCTTTGGACCTCAGCGAGAAACCGGTTACATGGATGGAGGTGTCAGCCTACTTCTGAACGGAATAGCCAATACTCAAGAGATTCAGTTCGACGTTGTGCGACCCGATCAGAGCGGTTTGGTAGTCCCTGGAGATGCCAAAGGATTGGCCACCACCGACTTGAACGGAGATGGTTGGTTGGACTTTCTGGTTGGAGTCAACAATGGCCGGATGATGGCCTTTGCCAAGCAACCACACGAATCTAACCATTCGCTATTGGTACGGCCCGTCGGTCTTGGCGGCAATCCGACTGCCGCTGGCGCCCGCGTCACCGTCGTACTGGATTCAGGCACTTCACAAACGGCCGAAATCCATGCCGGTAGCGGACACTTATCTCAAAACACTCCAGCGCTCCAATTCGGCATCCCTGCTGGTGACACCGTGCAGTCTGTCGAAATCCGTTGGCCAGATGGCAGCAGCTCATCGCACAAGGTGCCCCCTGATGAGTTCACTAGTGTCGAGATACATCAAGCGGAACCCTAAGGTCGGATTAGTAATCCACCCACGTTGGTGTCCTATCTTTCTTGTTTTGTAGCGGAGCGGCACAAGCCGAACCGTTTTTCGTGAATTGGATCTCCGAATTCCAAGCCTCTTAAAAGAATCGTTCTTACGGTCGACGCTATCTGCGCTATCGTTTTGCTAGAATGGGTGAAGGATTTAAAACCGTGCGACAGTCGAAGTCTGGTGGCAATTGGATAAGTTGATCATTGGACAAGTCGAACATCATAAGATTCGTGCTTATTTGGATCATCATTGGCCTCATCTTGGTGAACGACAGACCGCTCCAAAGTCAAATAGTCAACTTGGGACCGATCCCACCAGGGAATCCGGCCCGTACGGTGCGCATTATGCCATTCGGCAGTCTCTCGCCAGGTAACGCACTCAACCGTTCCCAAACGCTCCTCGTTGATCACCTTGCTTTGTGCCGCTATGCTGCTGGATATACCGCTGCGACAAAGGTTATCGTGACGTGCACCATGCTTACCCTAAATTGTTTAACGGCCAGCCGAAAGCGGCAGTGTACACTAGACTTTGCCACATGAACCACAGTTGTCTTCGGTTCACCGTTGATAAACAAATGACCGGAAATACCGCCAAATTAACCTGAGGAACAAACGGCATGAATCCCACCAACCTACGTTCCCAATCCAAATTTGCTCGGCGCGATCTGCTGAAGGCGACCGTCCCCGGGCTGTTGGCACTCAACGGACTGCGTCACGTGATGGCGTCCGAGAAACGGCCTCCACGCCAGCGAAAGTTGCCTCCTGTTCGCACGATTACGCGCGGTCCGAAACATCATTGGTTCGGTTACTACGACAAACTCGAATTTGACCCGACAGGCCGATTTGTCCTTGGTATGGAAGTTGACTTCGAGAATCGGTCACCCACGGCTGATGATGTCATCAAGGTCGGAATGGTGGACCTGCAGGATGGCGACCGCTGGATCGAATTAGGAGAAACAAGAGCCTGGTGTTGGCAACAAGGATGTATGTTGCAGTGGCGCCCCGGTTCAAAGTCCGAGGTGCTGTGGAATGACCGGCAAAAGGACCGCTTTGTCTGTCACGTTCTGGATATCGAAACGGGTGAAAAACGAACGATCCCTCAACCCATCTACACGGTCAGTCCTGACGGACGATGGGCCGTTTCACCTGATTTTCGGCGTGTACGCGATATGCGGCCCGCCTATGGTTACGCCGGGCCCGGTGACCCCTTACGCGATGTGTTGGCACCTGCCGATTCGGGCATCTTTCGACTCGATCTGGATACCGGCAAACAAGATCTGATCGTATCGGTAGAACAAGTCGTCAACATTCCCATGCCTGGCGTCCCATTGGAGAAAGCGAAAAGTTATTTCAACCACTTACTTATCAATCCGGACGGCAGCCGTTTCATCTTCCTGCATCGTTGGGGATTTCCAAAATTCATCGGCGCGACTCGTATGTTTACTGCTAACCCGGATGGTACTGATCTGCGCGTGATCGATGCATCAGGATTTACCTCGCATTTCATCTGGCGAGATCCCCACTCCATCCTGGCATGGACTCGACCGGAATCACGGCCTGATGCTTTCTACTTGTTTGAAGACAAATCGGCTGGTGGTCAGATTCAGCAGATCGGCAAAGATGTTATGACGCTCAATGGTCACTGTACTTATTTGCCCGGGAACGAATGGATTCTGAACGACACCTACCCCGACGAACATCGAAATCAACACGTCTATCTATTCCACGCCGCCACTGGTGAACGAGTTCCCATCGGCCATTTCTATTCACCTCCGAAGTACGTGCGCGAGTTTCGCATTGACACGCACCCACGATTCAGTGTGGACGGGCGGCAAGTCGTGATCGATTCGCCTCACACTGGCGAAGGCCGCCAAATGCATCTGATCGATATCAGTGACATCGTGTAGGCTGAACCAAGCAAATGCCCGTAGCCAGATCTTCGACCACTTTTCTGATTCCATACTTGCACACACTGGCCATGTTGGATTCGAAATAGCTGGGATGTTCGGACCAAGAAGAAGTGACCTTCATTTAGCCTAGGTGGTCTATTTCCTCGCAGGGCTCCGCTTGGCAATCCAACCTACGAGATTGCAGCTTGAAGTTTATTTCGGCACTCGAAGAGTTGGCTGAAAACCCGTGTGACAGTATTCCACCAAATCATGAAACATGATGGTTGCCACTGGGTCGGTTTCCAGCTGTGGCAACAAATCAAGTGTCGTCATCACAACTCGGCCCTTCTGGTAGCCAAACTGAATCACCATTCCAGTCACCGAACCATGCACCGATCGTTCGGGAGAGCGGATAACCGTACGCAACCATTCTGCATAGGCGCCAACCAAAATGTCTTCCTGATGCTCCGCATCGATACCGGCAATGGCCTTGTGAGAGAGCAACACGTTACAAAAATTCCATCCTAACGGGTTGCTATGAGGAATCCGCCGAAACAACGCATTTTCTGGATGAATATAGCTCCAAAAATGATCCTTAGCTGCCAAAGCGTAACCGATACCACCCACGGTAAATCCCCATTCGGTTGGAATCTGGCTGTTTTCGCTGACGAAGAATAAAACGGTTCCTCCTTGCGCTAGAAATGTCTCCAACGGTTCATCCCAGTTGGTTGCCACGGCGACCGAAATCTGAGAATCGAGACCAAGGTGCTGGTCGTAACCAGCAACAGATAGTGGCTGGCGCTGTTCACTTTTCCGCAGTGAAATTTCGGCTAGCGTCGCATTTGAATTATTGTTCTCAATAAAAAACCGTACACCATCACCACTATTTTGCAACAAAGTCGCCTGAAACTCGATGTCGACAAAACCATCAATGGGACTCAACCAACTATGCACAGCCATGTAGCGCTTGGATCCAATATTCACAGGGTTCCAGACAACGGTACCTGAAGGAGCACGTACACCTTGATCCCCGGTAATCCCCACAACATCATCTGTGTCGTTCTTCCAAGTAAACGGTCCCACATTGGTGGCGACAGACCAAAACTTAGGTGGCACGGTACCTATGTCCCACAGGCTGTCGTAAAAACCGTTACGGGTCATGAGCGCGTAGTCGCCTGAGCGCGCAGTCGCATCGGCAATATTTTCAGTCCAACGTTTCGACCAAGTCGAATCCTCCGTGTTCTGACTTGGGTCAATCGTCCAGTCTTCGACAACATCCCATACTTGATCCACACTGCCATGCACAGCAATCTTGGCATGCAACGTCTGGGTGTCACCACCGCCATGCTGTATAGGATCCGCAATAAAGTTAATCCGATCGCCTACCGTCACGGGAACCTTTGCCAGTTTTATAAGCCCAGTCGTATCTCCGATGGCGTGCTTCGTGTGTTGGGTTACTCGCCCGGCAGTCACGTTCAAATCACGTTTTGCCTGGGAACGCTTCCATTGGGCAGGATAAACATATAAGTCTGTAAAGTTTCGCGACAAAACGATATCCTCTTGTCGGAGCTCCACTACGAGACGCAGCGGAGTTCCCTCAGTTACCGAAGGCATTTCGAATGAAATCCTACCCGCCGGTCCGACACCCACTTGTGCCATGGATAGTCCTCGAACATCCCCCTCGATCATTGCTACGGAATCGGCTTCGGATATCGCTCGAAGTTCCCAGTGAACCACTGCATCTTGAATAGGATTCGTTCCATAGTGAGACAGAATAAGGTCCGCTTGGAACGACTCATCATCCCAATGGTTCAATTTCTGCCAATCGATGATCAGCAAGTCCGGATTTAGAAACTCGGCCAACTGGTCAGCGAAAGGGCGCAGTGAGAGATCGTAGTCAACAAGACCGTGGACAAAAGGTCCCGTATTGTTAAACAGCGTGAACAAGAACCCGGTGACATCGGGACTCTTCCTCAACTGCTCGATTTCGTATTTAAGATCGTAAAAAGCAGACCAATCCTGCTGCTCAGCAAAGCGTGCGAAGCTACCGTACACCTTGTCCAAACCCCAATCGTAGAACCGTTGGTCATACTCGGATCCCATGTAGCGACACTCACCCCAACCAAGTCCAGCGTGCCTGACAATCGGCCACGGCACCAGACCTTGCCATTGACGTTTGTATTTTTCCATGTCAGGAAAAAACACATAGCCACCTAGTTCGCCACAGATCAATGGCCGTTTTGTCGGAGCAGCGTCGCCTTGCCCCGGAATGCGTGAAACGTTGTCGGCTCGCAAACCAGGATAATGATACTTCGCACGCAAATACGAATGTGGACCCGAAAATCCGTAGCGCATCAGTGCTACGATGTCTGTGTTGAACGGTTTGCCTCCACTCGTATCGAGGATCGGTCGAGTGGCATCCAATCTCTTGACCATCTCACGAGCGGCCCGCACCATCGCTGCCTGCTGTTCATGGGTCGGTGTTTCTCCTCGATACTCAGGCCCGCCAAAAGGAAGCGGCATAGGCTCTAAGCCTGACGCTGCATTGAACAGCGCCCAAAAAGCCATGCTCGGATGATTACGATCGCGGCGCACCCAACCATCAACTTGTCTCCTCCAACGGGCTTTCGCAGCGGAAGTAATCGTCCAGTAATAGGGCGGTTCTCCGTACACCAACAATCCCAGCCGGTCGGCCCAATCGTAGTAACGGTGATCATCAATGAAGAGATGCTTGCGGATGATATTAAAACCCATCTTTTTCGCAGCCATCACTTCTCGTTTGATCTCTTCATCCGTCGGCGCATGATACTCCGACAGATAAACATTCTTATCGGGAACATCCCCAGCATCGATCGCTCCCATCAACAAGATGGGGTGGTTGTTTAGCCGGATGTGAACACCATCAATGTCGATTTTGCGCATGCCGAAATCCCGTGTGGCCGCATCGACGATGGTTTGGTTGTCCCACAATTCCACAGTCAATCTATATAGCTGTGGGTCATCCGGAGACCACAACTTCTGGTCATGAATATCAAGTTGCGATTGACTTCGACGACGTAAACGTTGCTTGCCTGCAGGCAGGACAATCGTCTGTTGTGTCTGTTGCGTGAACCCTTGCGGACCGTCCACACGGATACTTAAACGCAACTGCTTTTCTGCTGTGAGAGGAGGTACGCTGTATTCCACGTCCACGTTGACGGTAGATGTATCAATGTCTGAGACGACATGAATGTCTGAGACATAAATAGTACCGGTCGTTTCTATCCAGGCCTGCCGCCAGATGCCACTCATCCGTTCCATTTCGATCTGTTGGTAGCCGACCGGATTCTCCAGCTGATATTTCGGATCCGTAACCTTGACAGTCAACGTGTTGGGTTCGTCAAATTTGATCAGCTTCGTCAAATCGACCTCAAACGGCAGATAACCACCTTCGTTTTGACCTGCCAGTTTTCCATTTACCCAAATCTTCGTGTAATAATTCACAGCGCAGAAAACCGCGGCGATGCGTTTTCCCCGCTGCACAGCCGAAACGGTAAACTCTCTCTCGTACCATCCCGTCCCTACGTATTCTCGCAAATCTTCGAACACGACTTGCCAAGTGGAGGGCACCGTGCTGAGCCGGTCATGAACCCCCGTTTCGAACCAACGTTCTCTTTCGCCAACATCATCCGGATCCGCACGAAACCTCCATCGTCCCGCCAGATCAACAACCTTTTCTCGATTAAGGATCGTGACCAGTGAATTGTGCATCATCACATCACGTGGATCAGCCGATATAGATTGCGCCTTTGCTGGTTCTGCGGATGTAACAACATGCCACGGGCCAACGGCCACAACGACACACGCGATCGACAACATGATTCGGCGGAAAAACAATAGAATGCTCATACTACTCAATCCGAGACTGGTACCATTCTTACCAAATCGACAGCATCCCAAGGATTACGATCTCGCTCCCATGGCAATCATTGTGTGATGATCGAGTGCGCAAGCTGGCAGATGTACTGCTTCGCTAAACGATGTACGCGACGTCAGTCCGGCCGACTTGAAGGCGGGGGGAGTTCGCTGGCAGGAAGCCCAACTTTTCCATGCGCACACGATGCCGGGAATCCCGGAAATCGGAAATCATGTACCAGTATACCCTGCGAACATCTATCACAGTGGACGGTAGCGAATGCACACAGGACGGGGAATCTGCAGCTCCTGGCCAGTCGGATCCAAGGCACCAGTCGTTTTATTGACACGAAAAACGACCACGTTCTCGGTCTCCTGATTGGCCACGATCAGATAAGAACCTGTGGGGTCAATGCAGAAATTTCTCGGCTGCACACCGTTGACCGCTGTATGTCCGGCCGGAGACAAGCGACCAGTAGACGGATCAATCTGAAAGATTGCCAACGATTCGTGTCCCCGATTCGAGACATAAAGAAAATCGCCGCTTGGATGCACACGGACCTCTGCTGTCGTGTTCGTCCCAGAAAAACTGTCTGGCAATGTCGTGATCGATTGAATTTGCTCGAGCGCGCCTGTCGTAGGATCGAAAGTCAACGCGGCAACCGTGTTGGTCAATTCATTGTTACTATAGGCAAACTTTTCACTAGGATGCATATGGAAATGACGAGGTCCGCCACCAGGTTCAAGCTGGACATGCGGTACTGAATTGGGAGTCAACGTACCAGCATCCGCATCCAGCCTAAAAATCTTCACTTTGTCGATTCCCAAATCGGCGACAAAAGCGAATCGGCCTGTCCTATCGACATTCACCGAATGCGGATGGGGAGCACCCTGACGTCTGGCATTAACCTGAGAGCCAGCATCCGTGTGTTTAGCAACGTCCGAAACGGTCGCCAGCCCTCCATCACGGCGAATCGGCAAAACGGATGTGGTACCACCATCATAGCTGGCCACCAACACATTCTTTCCTCGAGGACCAACAGTCAGATGGCAAGCAGCCACGCCCTTCGTAGGTTGCGTGTTAATCGGCTTCAGATCACCGGAATTTTTGATCGCATACGCGGTAGCCGTACGTCCTTTGTCACCTTCATGTAAACCTGCTTGCCCGGTCGCGTAAAGAAAGTTTCCACTCGGATGTATTTCGAGGAAACCGGCATTCGTTGCTTTTGCCGCCAACACCGGATCCGTAACTTGTCCGCCCGCTAGATTTAAATCAAAACGATAGATTCCCTGGCTATTCGAATCGTTATACGTACCAACATAGACTCGCATGGTATCGGCCGACGAAGAGGCCACCAAAACAAGAAAAGCCACAAACAAACAAACCCAACAAAAAGCGACAGTTTTATACGTACTTCTTTCTTTCATCGTGATGATCCGCCAAGTAGGAAAAAATGATCTAGTCACGCGAGCCGAACGCGAACGAAATTTGAAAAAACGTCTGAATTCTTAGGCGATGCTCGGCTCGCATAGCCCACGCATTGACGTCGCTGCTACACGGATCACCGTTCAACCCCAGCTCGATGAACATCAGTGATGAGAAATCTCGATTACCCACCGGCTTCATCGACACCAGGAAACAATGTCTGGCGACAACAACGATAATGGCGGTTATAAACGGTTCGGGCAGCAGGTCAATCGGGAGACCGAATACATCTGGTAGATATCAGTGTATAAATCTTCTGCCTCATTCACTCTCTTGAAAGAACGGCACCCGAGATCGAGATATTTTCGCTTAATTCCAAGGATTTGTATGAACCGTTCCAACCGCATCGCTCCAAATCAGAGCCTGCACCCCTGATAAGATCATCGGCCTACTGGAGTTCATGCAGCGAAATTCCTGGTTGATTGACGAAAATGTCGATCCACAGCGCGTTCGTCATTTCGCCATCACCTATCCGAAGCATCTATAGAGAAACATTGTTTTCGAAGCCCGCTGAAATGATGTCCCTATCGAGCAGCGGCCTCGTTGATGATGACAATGCTAGTACGAGTCTAGAGGCGTACACTCAGGGAAGCGCCTACGACCGAGCAAGAAGGAGACACTGATCTTTAATCTCGACCTGACATCTTGCGAAACCCTTCGATGCCTGTACGTGCAGCGCCACCTAACATCATGTAATCGGTTCCATACACACAGAATGTCATTCCTTGATCGAGTCGCTGTTGTAACTCGTCCAGGCTACCAACACCAATGCCAACTGCCACGCCATGTTTCTTGCCGGTTTTCACCGCCACATCAATGGCTTCGTCAATTTGCGGAAATGGCATATGTATCGGATTCAATCCCATCGAAAGGCACAAGTCGAATAATCCGAGGTACATCGCATCCAACCCCGGAACCGACATGATATCGTCCAGATTGTCCATTGCCTCTTTTGTCTCGAGGATGAGCGAAACCAGAGTGTTCTCATTGGCGCTGGCTAAATAGTCCGGGTAGTCAAAGGTGTACTGCGACGCGCGCAACGGACCAAAACCACGGATACCTTCTGGCGGATACCGTGTCGCACTTACAATCGCCGCTGCTTCTTCGGCAGTTCGTACCATCGGTACAAAGACCCCCATACCACCGATGTCCAAGGCTTTTTGGATCACCAAGGGATCCGCTGACACGGGTCGGATCAAGGGAATTACGTTGGTTCCGCTCATTCCCATCAGCATGTGTTCTACTTGACCTGGCTCAACGGCACTGTGTTCGGTTTCTACAACCAGCCAGTCGTAGCCGGCGTGGGCCAATAGCTCCGCCACACTCGGGCTGCCCAACCCCATCAGAGCACCGATCGTCGGCTCGCCAGCTTTTAGTTTTTCTCGAACCCAATTATTGCGCATGACAGTTTCAATTCAGCTATAAAATTAACGAGTTTCAAAGTTCGAACAGCTTCCCAAGGATCAAGAGAATTCGCCAGTGTCGAGTGTGTCAAGAAAGCTGTCAAGTGGCGACCGCTCAGAATGTCTTCAGTTACCAGCTGCCTTCATTCAATATACAGCAAACCCAAGTACCTTTTTTTGTTCCAGAGTCAACGTGTCAATCTCATTACGATCGAGGGCTTTGACTTCTGAATAATCTGGCGGGTCTGGTACAATGCCGACCAACTCCTTGGCACCTGTAGACATTTGTTCAACAGCATGAGGAGGCAAAAGTCGAACACTGTCGGTTTTGCCTTTTATCCAGGAACGTTGGTAATAGGCAATGATTGTCCAACGTGGCTCGTCACTGGAATTAATGCCACCTTTATGCCAGAGTGCAGCATCCCAGATAATGGCTGAACCGGCTGGAGCTTGTACGGAAATTGCCCCTGGCGCATTGGTCTCGGGGTCGGGAACTTCACAGGAACGATGCGAACCTGGCCATACCCAGGTCGACCCATTTTCTTCGGTAAAGTCCACGAGGCACCACACCACGTTCAAAGCCATGGAATAGTGCGTTCCTCCGACAAAAGGAAGCACAGCGTAATCTTCTCGATCGACATGCACTTGGAATCCTTTGCGGGCATCACGGTCTCCCGTAGGCATCGGAACTCGCAAATTGGCATCGTACAGGCGCACATCGTCACCGAGTACCGTACGGACCACATTCATCACCGGTGGATTGAGAAAGAATTCATAAAATTGCGGATGTTTACCAACTATGGCGTGTGCATTGCGCAGGTTGTCGGTCTGGGTTCCGGTGCCCCGGGCAACTTGCTCTTCGGCATCCAACAATTCGACGACGGCTTCGCGCGCCACACGCACTTCCTCTGGCGAAAGCACGGCCGGAATGATCGTATAGCCATCTCGTTCAAGTTGTTCTAAATGAATGTCGTCACTCACGCTCAATAGATCCTTTCATAAAATCTTGTTAAGGCATACGAGTCAGTATCCAACCGGTTTCATCCAAGTTCAACACCAGATATCCTCGATGCTCATCAACCATCTGATACGCTCATCAACACATCTGATACATTGTCCAAAGCGAGTCACAACAGTCCACCATATCAACCGCTCCGTATGATTCTCCCGTCGGCACGTTCGTGCCAGGACAAAACGTTATCGCCGTCCAAACCAGCCCCAAGTTACGGATCGAAACATATCGTTCACTTTGATGGTGGCACCAAAAATCCCTACTCATCGTATACCACCACCGTCTTGATCCCCTGGGGGCGACGATTTTGATAATGCCATCTTGCGTCGTCTAGGGTTACACGGTCCGTAATCAGCTGCGCCAATGCCTCAGGTGCTGTTTGATGCATCTGCGCAAGATGGACCATTGCGTCGCGAAAATCGCGCGGAGCCGAATTGACGCAACCAATAAAAATATTATTGCGTACTAGACTTTGTCGCATCAACAGCGCTGCGTTTTGTTTTCGGGGTTGAGGCCGACGAGAACTTCCCAACCAGACCATGATTCCTCGAGGAGCCATCACATGCGAAGCGGCAAACATGACTTCTTCGCTACCCGTGCACTCAAGAACAAGGTCGAATGGTTCCTCGACGACATCATGTAAATCTGCCGCTTCTTCTAACTGGTTAACATACGAGGCCCCCAAACTGACTGTCAGCCGAGCCCGAAAACTATCCTCTGGATCTCGTCCAAAGTGGGTCACTGGCCATCCACGACCACGAGATGCCACCACAGCTGTAAATCCGATCGGTCCCAACCCGGTCACCAACACACGAGGCGGCTGGTCTCGCCAAACATCCTTGCCAAGGCGAGCTTCTTGCAAAGCGAGGGACTCGTTGATTCCCTTTTCAGAAATGGACGTCGGCTCTGCCAACACAGCAAAGGAAGCCATTTCTGGTTCAATCCGTAATAAATATTCGGGATGATTGGTCCAGTGCGATGTCGAAAATCCATGCGACCGCAGAATGCCGCGTTCCACGAATTGACCAGGCGAAAGCAGGTCCGCCCGTATATTCGACTTCACCAACGGACATCTTACCAAGGGCACTACGAGGTCACCCGCAGAGAGTTCCTGGACGTCTGCTCCAACTGTTTCCACCTCCGCTAAACACTCATGCCCCAACACCAGATAATCTTCACCGCCTGGAACTTCTGGATTCAGCGATGCCAAGATCTCGCGATCGGTACCGCAGACACCTAATTGCAAAGTCCGGCAAACAACTTCTCTCAGACTCGGTTCTACCGGGTGAGGAAGTTCAACAAGTTGTGGAACGGACGAATCTGGAACGGCAGCGATGCCAATCATAGGAAATGGTCTTCGTGGCTAAACAGTGCGACTCAACGTGCGTCAGCAAAGGATCTACTACCAAGGACTTCATCCCTCGCCCACCAGCTTTGACATGGATTTCCATCGTAACCCGAAGCGTCAGCGAGGGAAATACTGCCACGGACTTCATCCCTCGCTGACGCTTCGGGTTACGATGGTTTTCTGCGGAAAACGACACGAGCACAGAATCAAATATTCGGCTTTGGTCTGCGCCGGGTGGAGGATCGCAAGAAATCATCGTCGACGACATGCGATTCTTCGGCTGTGGTTGGAGCGGATTGCTCCACGTCAGCGGGAACTGCGGACACGGGTGCTGTGGACGTCAGTCCGCTGGCTGCATGCCCGCCATTCGTGCGCGAAGATTCCGTCGTCGACTGAATGGTCACCACCGGAGTATCACTAGCAACAATGTAGCCCAAAGGAGAAAAATTGGCAGCCAAGTGGTTGAAGTCGGCAATGTCTATCTTGTCATCGCCGTTAAAGTTACCCTGCGCCCAACCGTAGAATCCTTGGTTTCCTAGTGGATCATAGTTGCGCACGATTTTACCAAAGTCAGCGATGTCAACTTGTTGATCCAGATCAGCATCTCCATACCGCTTGCCCAATACATTCAGCACCAAATGATCAACATCCGCGTCATCGATGGTACGATCCCGGTTCAGATCATAGGCATGATCACTGGACCCCAAATTGGCGAACAACATGTCGATATCATCGGCATCCAATTGGCTATCGTGGTTTAGATTTCCGACAGGTTCTGGCCCCAACAGTGCGGCCAAGGACCAGTTCGCAACCACACCTGCCATGTTGTTCAACGAATTGTCAGCAACGTGCAACGTCCAGGTCCCCGTCCACGATTCTCCGTCAAAGTCACTTAACATTCCCGCAGGCTGAAAGGCGATTGCAGACGGCAAAACGCTGGTGGTTAATTGCTGGTCAGCTTCGTCATCCAACGTCACATTTCCTGTGTGTTGGACATTACCGCCAATGTTGGAAAAAAGTTCGACCATCGTTCCAGCTGGCGATTCCAAGTAAATCTCCAAGTCGCTCATTCGATGGTGACTCAGATCCAACCTGACATCCAAGTCATTCATAAAACCACTTGTAGTGACCTCCAGAGAGAACATCTGCGTATGACCATCAACGATCGAAGTTGGGTAGGCCGGCAAAGTACCGCTGCCTCCTATGGCCAAATAGGCGATCGCCTCGTCAATATGTCCCAATTCGGTATCGACGGTGGTATCTTCTTCCACCCTCACATCAATTCCCTGCGAATCTAGATTCGCGACTCGTAAATGTGCGTTGTCGTTACCCACATAGCTGGCCAGAGAGGCGACAAAACTAGGAGACCCGCTGAACGCTACTGGCGAAAACGAAAAACGGCGTCCGCCCGAGTGTATCCCACCTTCCATACGAGTAATGAAAGGCATTCCGCCCCATTCTCCGTATGTATTAAGGATGGCCATATATCCGACGGTTTCGACGCCATGTGACGGCCCAAACGACTCCTCTGGCTCCAACGCAACTCGAACATCCGTCGCGTTAGCAGGTTGTTGTCGCGTCGAAAGGTAGATTTCGCCCGCCATGGTTTGTACTTGACTAAATACAACAGGAATCCTTGAGAATCGGTGTGCGAACGTGATCTGTTCCCAAGTCGGAGAAGCCATGTTGGCACCCACCGCAGCACTGGTCTCAACCGTACCGACTTCAAAGTACGCACCGTCGGACAACCAATAGGTACCTGCCTCGAAAACAAAATAACCAACCGACTCATGAACACCGTGGATACCGTTCAGGTTAGAAGGTTCGGCCAAAAAAATGTCAAACCGATCGGACTGCACATCACGCACTCGTGCAATGGCCGTGTCGGCACCGTTACTCGTTACGGGTTGCGCGAACACTACGGGATTCGTGTAAGATTTGGACAATACGATGGTCTGCACTTCGTGGGTCAGGTCGGTGATCCTACCAACCTCGCCGAATGCCAACAGTGGTTCCTCATGTGTGACCAATCTACGTGGCCCATACTGACTGGGAGTCGGAATCGAACTGGTCCAGCTGTTCGGATCGTTGCCCCACAAGTCAACCAGATGACGATGTAATGTCATACCGCCGCCATCCGGCTGTTCGGGCCAGGGTGACGCGTCATCATAGTCCACCTGATCTTCGATCACCAGTAACGCATTTTCGGTTGTTTCTGCAAGTGAATCACGGAAGGCGCGATACAATGTTAGTGTTTCACCATCATTGTCCAATTGCCCCGAATAAGGACCCAGATAACTTGAAAGGCTGTCTTCGATAGACACGCCATACTCTGTGTCGAACTTAGAAGAGATCGCTTCCAAAGTAGGATCAAATGGTAGAATCACAACATGATCGCCTGGCCCCACTGTAACATCGGCAGGAAAATCAAATCCGATACCATCGAACGCCCAGCCTCCCAAGTCCACCTCTACCGGCGTTGGATTGTAGATTTCGACATATTCCAATAATGGATTGGTTGGACGGTACATCACCTCGCTGATTACGAGTGGTCCGATTCGAGGATCACCATTTTCCGCGCCCCAGGAGGTAGCCACCAAAGGATAAAAGTCTCCCGTTCCATTCGGTAACCGCCCGAACGATTCGCCGGGCAAAGCCGCGCCGAAGGAAACATCGTCGATAAATAGATGCGGGTTGCCACCTACACCCGGCTGAACCAGCACCACGCTTTCTCCCTGGTTGCCGTTGAGCCCAAAACCGAAATCATTTTCATCCAGCACCAGATACCCCAACGGTGAAATGATCGTATTAGCTGGAATGACATAGTCATTCACCTGATCGAAACCATCGCTCAGCCACATTCCTCCCAGGTCTTGGGTTTCCAAAGTTGGATTGTAGAACTCAATGGCATCTACATCGGTTCCCGGGGTGTTGGTCATCACTTCGTTGATCACCACGCCACCGACAGGGCCCCCTCCGGCGCTTCCAGGAGTACCGCTACGCTCGACGCTGTCGTTCCAACTGTCAGGCCGGTCTGGGTCCGATGTTGGATCCTGCAGCTCCAACGAGCTTCCTAGACCATCAGCCCGCTGAGGCCATTTTTCACCGTCGTTGTAATCCAGCATGTAGAGAAGGCTACCGGTTGGTCCGACTAACGTCAGTCGTTCGCCGCCGTTTGACAATTGGCCTCCATATTCGCCGTTCGCTCCCCCTGCACCATCGTCGCCGACAGCAATAGGCACACCTGTACCATGCCGCGACTCAAACGCGGCCATATCATTGACCACCACCGTACGATCACCTGGCCCAAGAATTTGACTACCAAATGTAAAACGAATGCCTTGCATGTCTCCAGAAATATCTACCTGAGTAAACTGGACACCATCCAGGTCCAGCGGAGTCGAACCAACATTCATCACCTCGATAAATTCGAAACTATCTGCTGGCGACATCAGTTCGCCAGGCTCGGCGCTGTGCGGATTATACTGGACTTCGGTGACAACCAATTGCGGATTGGCAACGTAGTCGGCAACCGTGGTACCACTCCAAGGGGTCGGCAACACTGTCAGCGATCTACCACTATCGTAGGACCGAGCAATGACTCTCATGGATTCATTAATCGGGATGGGTTGACCAGTATATTGAATGGCCTGCGTACTGATATCACCACCAGGCGATCGCGGATCCGTTCCGTCGATGGTGTAGTATATCGTGCCTGTTGAAGAAGATACGAACAGTGATCCGGAAGCCTCAAGTTCTAACTGCGTTCCGGCAGGAACGACTCCAGACGGCAAACTAAAAGTAACCGGTGCATGAACACGTCCGTTGATATAGTTTCGACGAGCATCGAAAAAGTTGACCACTGTACTCACACGCGATTCCGTGGCTAAGGGTCCCCAAGCCTTTAGCAACGTGTCCGTGATGGCTTCAGTTGTCAACACGGTGTTGGCTACATCCCAAACCGCTGCGCCGTACTCGGGCAGTACATCGACATGGCGGAACAAACGATTCAAAGCAGTGACACCAGCAAATCGCAAAAGCGAAGCGGTTGACGCGTTGAACATCTCGTCGAGATCCACGGGAACCATCTGGAATCGCGTGTCGGTTGCGCCACGGTACATTGCGTATTCATCACCACCCGACTCGTCTCCCAGAATCAGCCCTCCTTCTTCGTTATTGAGAAACTCATTCATCGCAAAAAATCGCAGCCACTGGTCGATGTCGACGACTTCGGCGACATCCTGCAAAAAGGTCGTGTCAGGAGCGTGATGGAGCTGAAACGTCAGATTGATAACGTCGGACCAGTCCTGTGCACTTTTATTCGTTTGCTTCTGATAGCTCACGTAGGGCGCTGGATCAGCACCAAAATAAAGAAGTCCCGCACCCTGACCTCCGGGAGGCGACTCTTCAGCTCGACGACCCTTGTACAGATTGCCGCCATCGTCAGTCGGAAAATGGCGGCTGGCATATTCGTTATTCAACGTTTCTATCAGCGCGTAATATTCTGGAAATGAATTCCCTCGCAGATTCACACCGTTGCTGTACATGAGGACGGGTTCTGCTGACGAAGACGGAAGGCCACCAACCGAAAACAAGTTGTACGCGGCCAATTGTTCGACCATATTCTGTACGTTAAGCATCAGCTCCGAGATCCCCCGCCATGGTCGATCCGATGGAATATTGATGCGGTTGTTAGGTGGTATCTGGCCACGTGAATAGTTACCACGCAATCGAATGCCCGTGGTGTAGCGAATGTCAACACCTTCCTCCGTAATAGCAATGAAAGTGGCATTCATCTGCGCATTGCTGCGGAACGTCGCTACTTCGATTTGCGCTCGAAGCGACATCGTTTCGAGTTCACTTCGCTGCGCCGCCGTCATGATTTGATGGATCACCGGCACACCAGATGGTCCCGTAGCATTCTGGATAGCCTCCAATGTCGCCAATGCAATCGTTCGCGTAGCCGAGGCATCTGAATTCAGAAGTTGAATCGCAAGAATATTTTGGCCTTCGTTCAGCAGACCCGGCTGGTTGAGGATCGAGAACGACTGAGGGTTAAGAGCCATTCCATCTGGCCGGTCGGCGTCGGCAACCGAATTCCATTGCGTGACACCGGTTACACCCGCTCGAGCCACTTCTTGCCCATTGATGTAAGCCACAAAGGCGTCGTCATACTGCATGTGCAAATGCAAAGCTTCTAACGATTCGCGAGCCTCCACAACAAAGGGAATTCGGACATAAGCGGACGTACTCTGATGCTGCCACGCATCCTGCAGATCTAGCGAAACAAGTTGCGTATAGCCAGCCACATCCAATGGGGACGTGCCGTTGTACAGCGACTCAACATGTGACGTAGTCAACGCAGTATCCCAAACTGACACATCGTCAATCAGTCCTTCAAAATCTCCCCACGACTCGGCTCCAGGGCGAGCTACACCAAGTGTCAGAGGTGACAGGGCGTTGTCCAACAATCCCCCATACTCACTGTGCTCACTCACGAGCAAGCCGTCGACGAAAATCTTCAACTCGCTTGCTTTGTCGCTGTCGTAGCTCACCACCAAATGGTGCCATTCATCGTTTTGAAGTGATGCGGGTTGTTTGACTGTTGTGGTGGCACCTCCCAACTCAACGGTATCAAGATAAACTTCGACCGCGTCTCCTTCGGTACCAATCTCCAAATTATCATTCGAAACATCCGAAGATTGAGCAATCAACACGTTGTTCACCGTGTGATTTGTCTCGGCCCCCACGCCCCCATGATCCACCGTTCGGCGAAACCACAGCGAAATGGCAAACGCGGGCGTATCGATCAGTTCCTTCATGACACCGGCATTCACGTAATCGTTATCCCCGTCAAACGAAAGCGCTTCGCCAAAACGCCCTTGCCCACCCGTCGTCAAGTTGGCTCCCACCACCTGGGCATTGTATTGATGGATCAAATCTGGTGCTTGACTGCCCATCGCCTGCAGTTCGTCGAACGTCCAATACGCGATCGGTAACGAAATAGAGGGCATCACGCCCATCGTTTCGTAGCCCACTCCACCGGTCCCACCAAGCCACGACGAATCGTCAAACCCCTCCACATCTACCGTCCAAGTTCTTCCCAACGCATCGTTCGTCGGCACCAAAGCCCGCACGCTATTTGTGGGACCTACAAGCTCAACGACTTCACTGGATAAAGCATCAATCACCTGATACTGCGCATTGGTAACATGCAGAGAAGGCGTACCACTCAGCTCGGGCAACAGCAAAGATCTCGCCGCGTTTGCGTCGAAATTCAACAGCTGAATCGCCATCATGTTTTGGCCATCCGTCAATAGCTCCCAAGGCGCAGGAATTGAAAGTTCTGTGCCAGCAGCAGCCTCCATATCATTCCGATCGGCGTCCGCTGCAGAATTCCATTGCGGCGTCCCCGTGAAGCCGGCGCGTGCTATTTCGATCCCATTCAGATAGGCCACGAAGGCATCGTCATAATGCATCTGCAACCGAAGACCATCAAAATTAACCGGGTCGCTAACCGAAAAAGGGATGCGCACGTAGGCCGAAGTGTTTTGGTTTTTTAATTCGGCTTGGAGATCAAGAGAGACCAGATTGGAATACCCGGCCAACTCAAACGGTGTGGTACCGGCAAACAGGGCAGCTACATGCACAGCGTCAAGACTCGAGTCCCACACCGCCACGTCGTCCATCAATCCCTCGAAATCTCCCCACGCCGAGCTTTCGGGGCGCGCCACCCCCAACGTCAAAGGCGACATCGCGTTATCCAACAAGCCACCGTACTCGCTGTGTTCGCTAACCAGCGAGCCATCCACATACAGCTTTAATTCATTGGCCTCGTTACTGTCGTAAGTCACCACCAGGTGATGCCAAACGTTGTTTTGAATGGCCGCCGGCTGATTCACTGTCGTCGTTGCGCCCCCCAACTCCACCGTGTCTAAATAGATTTGAACCGCGTCACTTTCCGTGCCAATCTCCAAATTGTCGTTCGATGTATTCGAGGATTGAGCAATCAACACGCTGTTCACAGCATGGTTTGTCGAGGCCGCGACACCGGCATGATCTACCGCACGTTGGAACCACAGCGAAACGGTGAAAGCTGGCACATCGATAAGTTCTGAAATCACACCTGCCGAAACAGAATCATTGTCGCCGTCAAATGACAAAGCTTCGCCAAACCGGCCCTGGCCACCGCTCGTCACTGTAGCGCCAACCACCGTTCCGGAATATCGCCCGTACGCATCTGGAGCGACGGTTCCTCCGGTATGCAATTCGTCAAATGTCCAGTAAGCAACTGGATCGGAAACGACTGGTAAAACACTCGCAGTTTCATAGCCAATGCCACCCGTCCCGCTGATCCAAGAAGAATCATCAAACGGTTCCGTCCCACCCGTCCATAGATCACCCAAAGTATCAACCGTCGGAACAAGAGCTTTTAGACTTGTAGAACGATCGATCAACGCCACCGTCTGTGCTGCGGCCGTATCCTTAATTGGTTTGGGCCATGTAGAATGTGTATTCTGTCCATCGCGGGCGTGAACGTAAAACTCAACCACGCTACTATCAGCTTGAGGCGGTAGAACGGCCCCGTAGACCGCATCTCCTGCGGCACCGTCACCATGCCCACCGTCATCGTACATCTTCACGAAATCGAAACTGTCTTGGCCATCCACACGCCACAACAATGTGGCACTCATGTTCCCCTGTGTAACGTCGAGCAGGCGGGCTGTTACCGTGACCGAATCTGTCGAACTGGGAATGGCAGGAGAATGATTGACATCCAGGATGATTGGTCCGGTAGAAAACGTGGCAACCGAATTAGCAGCGCCGGGGGTTCCACCTGTCGAATCACTGGTAGCCCAATTTTGTCCGTATTCGTTTGATTCTTCCAAGTTGATCAGTTCCAGCGTCTTGCCGCCTCCGTCGGACTCGGCATCCCAAATCCAGCCGCGGAATCCCATGTCATTCGGTCCCTCCGCACGCACCGCCCAATCCCCTTGGTCCGCGTACGTGACCGAATCAATCGTGACGTTTAAATCGTCGACAAGCCGGATCTCTTCACCTCGATTGCTCAGTTTGCCTTGCCAACTTCCTTCAGCCAGATTGGTGACGTTAGGATAATTAGCTTGAAAGGTGGCTACGTCTGCGGCAATGACCAGATACTCGCCTGCAAGAATCACAGTCGAGGCAAAGTCAAAGTCGATTCCCCGATCAAAACGCCAACCCGTCAGATCCACCGTGTTGGTTCCGTTGTTGTAGATCTCAATGAATTCTTCCAGTGTGTTCTCACCGGGCGACGTAAGCGGTACCGTTTCGTGGTACGGATGATACATGATTTCAGAAATGATGATCCCATCCGTGTCGGTAGAAATCGGATCAATTAAATTGGGAGCGCCCGGTGTTGGCAGAGCGAAAAAACCTGTAGACGATCCGTCATGGGAGAGGCCATACGAAGTGTCGGCTATCTGAGCCGGGTACGAAGGCGCATACTCAAAAGCAACAGAAATACCGTCGGGCTCCACTAAAGCCAGATACTCGCCACCACTCTTTAACTTGAAATTCGTGTGCAGTTCGCTCAAAGGATCACGGCGATCCTTGTCCGACGCAAACACGACCAACTGGTCGTCAACTGCAATCGTCACGTCGGGAAATTCCCACTTGGTAAGAAACGACGCGTCATCGGTGAGATACCAACCGTCGACATTCACTGGTACGCTGTGCGGATTGTGGACTTCCAACCAATCTGAATAATCGCCGTTTTCGTCTACCAAGACCGAGTCATTCATCGCCAACAGCTCACTGATCACCGGATGGCTGTTCAGCAGATGACGACTCTCCAACGGTTCGAATGCTAACGATTTCAAACGACGGCAAGCCGCAGGATCAGAATAGCAACTCTTCGCAGACAGAGATAGCAAAAAGTTGGGCGTCTTATCTTTACGAAAGAAATAATGTTTCACTTCATTGTCCAATTCCTTGAAAAAGTTCTGACCGCAGATAGCTGATCCACAACATTTACATTATGCAGTATACATGGAATCTACCGAAATAGCCGAAATAACGGTCTGCCAGAAAAATGTGGTACTAGGGCTAGGGTCATGTGTAATAAACCAAACTATGGTAGACAGTTTGCAGTATTTCCAGCAGTGAATATCATGTTGGCATGAGATGCCTTCCCCTGTGTAAATCCATAGGGTGTCTTCTTGAACTGCATTAGTTAAACGAGTTCCTTTTTCCTCGCGAATCCAATGACGAATTCGATCATTGCCAATCCATCACTGTCGCACCTTCCATTTTCTCCGATCCGCACCATGTTTAACGCGGCGGCGGAAATGGACAATGTCCTGCATCTCTCGATCGGACAGCCTGATTTTGATGGTCCCGCTCATATCGTCGCTGTTCATAAACGAGCCCTAACGGATGGACATACTCGGTATGCATTGGATGCAGGCATGCCGGAACTGCGACAGGCGGTCGCGGATCGTTATAACCAGTTGTACGACATCCGATTGAAACCAACCAATGTGTTGATCACAACGGGATGTTGCCAGGCGATGTACATGGCAATCCATGCACTGACTTGCCCTGGCAAAGAATGGATTGTCACGGAGCCGGCATTTGTATTCTCTCATGTGATTGCACAAGCCGGAGGTATCCAGCGCCGCATCGTGACGACACCTGACAACGGCTACCAAATCGATCCTCAACAGGTCATCGATGCTATGTCAGACAACACCTGTGGGATTCTATTGAATTCTCCCGGCAATCCAACAGGTACGGTCATGCCCGTGGAAACCTTGACTCCCATTCTCGAGGAAGCTGCTCGGCGAGGTATTGGGGTACTCAGCGACGAAGTCTACGATCGACTGATTTTGGACGACATTGACTATCCGACAACGTTGGTGCATGCTCCTTCGCTACACCACGTGGTCATGGCCAGCAGCCTTTCGAAAAGTTATGCGCTCCCCGGGCTGCGCATCGGTTGGGCGATCTCGAGCGAGGAAAACATTGTTGCTTTGCAGAGAATGCACATGTTCATCAGCACGACAGAACACACGGCTGCCCAACATGCAGCCGTAGCAGCTCTGGAAGGTGACCAATCGTGTGTGGCCAACATGGTCGCTGCCTATCGGCAACGTCGAGACCGACTGGTGAAGATCTTTGACGAGACACCTTGCATCAACGGATACTCGCCCGGTGGCGCGTTCTTTGTCATGCCGTCCTTTCCGGCCTGTACCGACAGTTTTGACTTTGCCATGCGCATGCTTAAGGAAATAAAAGTTTGCACGATCCCTGGAGGTGCCTTCGGTGATTCGTGCAATCACGCCCTGCGAATTAGCTTCGCAACTGACATCGACACAATCGAACGCGCGATGGAGAAAATGATTCCGTGGCTAGAGAAACAATCATCCTGAAACGTAACGAAATAGCAGACCAAATCAATGTAGTCGACACAATCGATGCGATAGAACAGGCCATGGGACAGTTTGAATTGGGCCACGACTACCTTCCACCCAAGGCCATCTATGAACTTCCCGTGGGTGAACCAGCCTGGGCGGCGTGCATTACGGGATTTACGAACGCAGCCAATTTACTCTCGATCAAAGTTGGCCAGGAACGGTCGTACAACACAGAACGCGATCTACCAACTACCAACAGTTGGATCGCCTGCTTCGAACCGGTTACCGGTGAATTGTTAATGCTATGCGACGGTATGCTTCCCACGATGTACCGCACGGCTGCCGCGGCCGCCGTAGGTGCGCGTCACTTGGCGCGGCAGGATAGTCGCGTGCTGGCTGTCATCGGAGTCGGTCAGCTCGGTCAACAGTGTGTGCGTGCCGTACATTCCGTGCGCGACTTCCAGCATATCCACATACATGACGCCATGGAAACGATGGCCGAACAAGTTGCCACGCAATTGTCTGCAGAACTAAATACGCCGATCACGGTAAGCTCGGCGCAAAAAGCGTGTGCAGAAGCGGACGTGATCGTGACGGCGACAAACAGTCGCGAAGCCATTGTTGCCGCTGATTGGGTGGGGCCGGGTACCCATATATCCTGTATGGGTAGCGATATGCACGAAAAAATCGAATGCGAAGCAGAGTTGCTTCCTCGTTGCCGCATCTATGCAGACCAGATAGAACATGCTCTGCAGCGCGGCGAAGTCAGTCAGGCCGTGGAGAAAGGCGTGCTGGAGAAGACTTGTCACGTAGGAAGCCTCGGGCAGGTGATCAATGGCTCGGTTCCTGGCCGCCAAAACGAAACGGACATCACCATGTTCGACGGAGTCGGCATTGGGATTCAGGATACGACCGTCGTGCGAACCATCTACGACCAAGCCGAACAGCGCGGACTGGGATTGCGCCTGGCGTTTTCGTAAGCCGTACCAACGACACACCAGAATCTATGGTGATTGCCGTTTTCAGTTGGGACGAGCCCCCTGTACCTCACTCGATTGGTTCGGACCGGGGGCCATGCGACAAACACAAGCAAATGTTCTGCGTCGCTTAGTACAAGGCAATCGCACGTCCCGGGCCACCATGACAATCCCGAATCTTTACCGCTGCAAACAAGAAATAGGCGCCCTCGGGAAGCTTGCCAACGTTGTAAAGAAACTCAACGCCCACCATTTCATGACTACCCATCGCCCAATACGTCATCAAGGCTCGTTTGGGATCTACCCCTCCCAGATCGGGAGCATCGGTGGCAACACAACGGATACCCTTCTCCTTTAGATAAACAATCGTATCGGGGCCCGGTGCCGGCCAACCTTCGGAATCACCTTTGATCGGGTTGAACCACATGTCCTCATCATTGGGTGCTGCCTGCAAGTACTTGTCGACATGTCCGGTGTGAAAGATCACCACGTCACCCGCATGTAAACCACCCTGCGCTGCCTCGAATGCCTGGATGTGCTCAACGGTAATCTCTGGCGAAACGGGCCAATCGCGTAAGCGTGTCGAGCCCACCAATTCGGTCACATCGATAACGCGCGCTTCACCACATGTCCAATCAAGCGGTACCTGCTCGGTGGTCATCGTGCTACTGCCACGTTTACCGTATTTTCGTTCGTATTCCTGCAACCATCCGCGTACTTCTGGTTTATATTCCACCGGTTTGTCCGTGGGAGGCAACGCATACGCCGGAGGGACAAGGTGCGTTCCTGCCGTCGCATCCATCAAGTGACTATGGTGCCAGATATCATGGTAATCGGAGTAAAGAAAATCAACTTTAAGATAAACCTGGCGGTGTTGCCCAGCGCCGGTTCCAGGTGCCGTCAAGGGCATTCCAACCGCCAAAACAGGAGACAAATCCACCGCACGTTTCTTCTTGGCCGACTCAATCAGTCTCTGAGGCAAATCACCACCGACAATGGCAAACGCGCGACCTTCACTATAAGGGCCACCTTTATGTCGCGGTCCCAACATGCAATAGAACGAACCTGTCGGCGGCAGTGCACTCAAATTGGTAGCACCTTCCGTCCAGATCATGCCGTATTTCAAACCAGCATAGTGCGTCGGTTCGGCCAATTCCGGCTGAGGCCCCATACTGGGGCTGTCCGTGCCTAGCGTCATGACCTTACGCGTAGCCAGGAATTCCATGCAATCGGGGTCCGGATCGGGAAATCCGGGCGATTTCATGTTAAGCGTGTCAGCAATGAAACGATTACCGGCAGGCAAAGGCAAATAGTACCTGTCCGAATAGTCACTACGAAATAGCACCACGTCGCCAAAGCGAAGCTTGCGGTGTTGCTTTTCGAAACGCTCTACGTGATGTCGCTTCACCAGCGGACTTTGTCCCTTGGGAGCCTGATCCAACAAGTCGCGTATATCGACAATACATGCTTCGCCCCCAAACTGCCACGCTTCGGTCTTGTCGGTAAACGCCAAACCAAAATCACCCGACTTCGGTCGCTTCAGGTCGGGTCGGGTCACCGAATGAGGTGGTACATCAAGTTGCGTCGCCGTGTTTCCATCAATCAGCAACACGTCAATATTGTAGGCGCTGTACGGACCAAGCGTTCTTTCGTGCATGATTTTGAAGCGTGGGAAAGGACTCGCGGGCCACGTACATGGATATTCGGGAGCCACCAGCAGCGAACAGTCAACAAATCTGGAATCCTCGGCCTGAACGCCAGGAAGCATCAGAAAACTCAACCCGCCAAGAGCAAGCCACATCGCACAAAAAAAGAACCGCATATACCGATTCACATGAAACGACCGTACATAATGCATTTGGGTTTCCTCAATTTAGCCGGATGGAGTCAGGAAGAATTCACATCTAAGTCAATGGCCTGAAGACCCTCCCTGACCTCAAACCTCAACGGGGTACTGTTCGGACTATTGTACACCGAAGGAACCAGAACGGGAGGCAGGGGTGCTCCCTGTGGAACCTGGGAAAAGGAGGGATCCTCGATTAATACTCGGTGCCAACCTACGGGTGCCCCTTCGCCTTCTCGCCCATTGAAAAAATACTTCAAACGATACGTACCCTGAGCGTCGGTAGTGGCACGGGCGTTGATGGGATGGTCGTTCCCTTTCTCCGGATCTGGCATGAAGCGGACCACCAAGCCAGCTTGTGGCTCGCCATTTACCCGCACGACCCCCTCGACTGGAACAATTTCAGGTAAAGATTCACCGCAACCCGCCAATAGCGAGAAGCAAACCAAGGCCCCCCTGCACCAAAGGCCCGACGATACAAAAACAGAATCCCGCAAATCCGGCACCCGTGTCATCCACTACTCCGTGATGATTTCGCCGAGGTCCCTCGTGCTCCAAGCCAGTAGCGTCACGGTGGCAATGTTATCAGATACAAAACGAGTCGATCCGTCTCCGTAAACAAAATTGGCGCCACCAGGATGACCACTTCCCCATGCCATCAGTCGTTCGTCCTGGCACGTAAACGACGAGGCACCTTGGCACGATGGAGGACAGAGCGAGTTGATCGGTTGGAAACCGCTGCGCATCACATGCCCCGTCCCCTTGAATCCACCCGTCCAACCCCACATCGACCACTGATGCAACTGGAGATTACTGCGATGGTACTCATTGATCATATCGAAATACGGATCCGAGTTAAACTTTTCTCCCATCGCGAGGGTGTGACTAGTCCCATCACGAATGGCAGACAACTTGATGGCTTGTTGTCCTCGATCGGGTGCCGAAGCTGGCCCGGTCGTAAAGAAGATCCCGTCCGGTATGCTGGCTGTGGGATAATAATTCCGCGTCCCATGATTTCCCGCATAGCTCGTCATCGCATAGTATCCGGTATATGCGACACCGGAATGCCCATTCTCTTTCACATAGGTCACTCGTTCCAGCGGCGTATCGGACGGACACAAAAACGTCTCGATCACCTGAGCCGTCGGCGACTCGATAGTGGCCGAGTTATTTCCCAAATTGGCGAAATCCCATTGATCGTAGATGGCCTGCTGTTCAACGTACGGGAGAAGTGCCACGAAAAATGTTACACCGCGGTATGGGTTGGATTGTTGAGTCAACCCGGACGGAAACCTTCCACCTGTCGCGGTAAAATAATGGTGCAACGCGATTCCGAATTGCTTTAAATGGTTGCCACATTCCGTGCGCCGTGCGGCTTCCCGCGCTGCCTGTACGGCTGGCAGCAACAGCGCAATCAAGATCGCAATGATGGCAATCACGACGAGCAGTTCCACCAACGTGAATCCTCTCAGCCGAGAAGCTTTCATTTTTCGCCTCCGTTGCCCAATGCCATGTGGCATTCAATCACCTTCGTTGTAGATTCGTATTTCAATTCACGCAACCCGGTGGAGTGAATTGTCTCCTACCGACTATTCCGTCGTTACACACAATTTGACTGCCATGATTCGACGTTTAACAACGAATAAAATACCGAGCGTAACTAGGCAGCTACCTCACGACAAACATGACCCACAAACGGTATACTGACACGGCCGTTGTGTGGAACTACATTGAACGACGAACATGAGAATCATCGAATGGCTGTTAAACGAATCTTGATGCTGGTGGGTGATTACGCAGAAGACTACGAAGTCATGGTACCGTTTCAAATACTGCAGATGGTGGGGCACCAAGTGGATGCTGTCTGTCCGGGAAAACAAGCTGGCGATGTAATCGCCACTGCCATTCACGACTTTGAGGGCGAACAGACATACTCCGAGAAACGCGGGCACAATTTTCGCCTGAATGCTGATTTCGAAAACGTCGCCGAAGCGGACTACGATGCACTCCTGATCCCCGGAGGACGGGCTCCGGAATATTTAAGATTGAACGCGCGCATCCTAGAAATCGTGCGTCATTTCACCGACGCCAACAAGCCGATCGCAGCAATCTGCCACGGACCGCAATTATTGACCGCAGCAGGCGTGCTACAAGGGAGAAGCTGTAGTGCGTATCCGGCAGTACAACCCGAAGTCGAAGCCGGTGGTGGGCAGTACGTGCCGGCTGCCGATACGTTCGACAACGCACACGTGGATGGTACACTGGTTACCGCACCCGCTTGGCCAGCTCATCCCGCTTGGATGCGAAGCTTCTTGAAAATCTTGGGCACACCGGTAGGCGCTTAGAGCCGTTTCTCGTCTACTTTTCCGACTCAATTCGCTGCTGCATACGTTGGTAAATCTGGCGGGCCGACGGATCTTGTGGGCGGATTTCTCGCATACGGCGCAAAACGGTCACCGCCTCGTTCCACTTCTGTTGTTGCTCCAGTATTAAAGCAAGTGCCATGTGAGCGTCAAAATCGTGAGGAGCCGCTGTCACGGCTGCGCGCAATGCCTGTTCAGATTTTTCTAACTGGCCGACCAGATAATATGACAATCCTAAGCGGTACAAGGTAGGTGCATTGTCGGGAAGCAGTTCTGCGTCACGCTCCAAATGATTTAGCTCTTCACGTCGCAAGCGTTGGATTTCGTCCCGCGAACTTCCCTGCAATTCCAGCACACTCGCCAATTCACTGCGCGGCCCTGTCAGATAGGGCTCCAGCCGAATGGCATGCCGAAAGTGTTGTTCGGCAACATCTAAACGATTCAATCGTCGCTCCAGCGCTCCCAAACTGAGATGAGCACTAGCCCGTTCCAAATGGACACGATGAGAAGACCGAAACTCATCGAGCGCCTCTGTCAACGCACGTTGTTCTTCCCAATTCCACTGATTGGCAGGAAAATCCGCCAATCGAGATGCTGTGACCATACGCACGAGGCGTCGTTCATCTTTTAATAATGGTGTCAGCGTCCTCTGAAAATGATATCGGTCATCGGAATTCCAACCTCGTACGGCAGCTGCGGCCACCCAAGGATCAGAGTCAGCCAACAGGTCGTCGAGAACCGAATGTGTCTGGTCGACCTCAAGACTGACTAGCAGATCCACAGCCGTCGCACGAACGATGTCCGGGGTATCTCGCCGTTCGATCAGACTTTTCAGTGCATCGGCAGCCTGAGGATCTCCATTTCGACCGGCCACGAACGCTACGGTCCAGTGAGGATCATCGCGTCGCTTGTCACCATACCATTCGCGAACCTTTTCTGCCGCCCAAGCATCCGTCTCATCCGGCTTGGTGTGACAATCGGTACAAGTATTGGGCGTACCAAACTTTTCGGACAGATCGGGACGAGGAATCCGAAAGCTGTGGTCGTGACGGGGATCGATGACCATATAGTTGCGTGACGCCATATGGCATTCGATGCATTGTGCACCCTTGCCATTCTGAATGTGGTGATGATGTGTCGGTGTGTCGTAGCTTGCCGGCAGATGACATTGGCTGCACAGACGATTTCCTTCGTACTTGAGCTGTAGAGAATGGGGCTGATGGCAATCACTACAGCGTATTCCCTTGGCGTGCATCTTGCTCTGCAGGAACGAGCCATAAACATAAACCTCATCCAAAATCTGCCCGTCGGCGTGGTACAGGCCCTCATGCAGCAGCTGTGGCTGGAAAAAATCGTGATATGGTTGTCCCGACCGATAACCGTTCTGTGTGATAGCTCGGCGGGAATGGCAAGGAGCACAGGCCTCGATTTCGGCGGTCGAATCCTTACCTTTCAGGCGTGCCAGCCCATACCCTACTCGTCGATCCCAAAACAAGGAAAAACTATTCGCTAGTTCGACATGCAGACTGCCTGGACCATGGCATGCTTCGCAGCTGACATCTATTTCAGAAAACGTGGTGTGAAATTGGTTGGATTCCAGATGGTAACCCTTCTTGAGATCGGTCGAATGGCACTCAGCGCACATCGTATTCCAGTTTTGTGCCACACCTGTCCAATGCATGGGATCACCGGGGGGTATCCGTTCGTCCGGCGCATCGGGTGGTGGTACAAAGAACCATTTCTGCTGTAACACGTCCCACGCCACATTCAAAACTTGAATGCGACCATCGTCAAATTTCACCATATATTGCTGTAAAGGTTCGACTCCAAACGTGTACTCAATCTGATAGTCTCGATACTGGCCATCTGAACCGGCGGCATGGACGAAGAAATGATCTTCTCGGCGAAAGAAGCGAAACTGTTCACCATGCCAGTCAAACGTTACATCATCAAAATTCGCCAGTACGGTTTCGTCGGTGGCAAGTTGCATCGCCAGGTCGTGATGCGATCCGGTCCATTGCTGGTGTTGTTTCTGGTGACACTCAGCGCACGTATTCCGTCCAACGTAAGAAGTGTGGTCCAACGAGTCGACTGATCGTGCAGAATACCAATCAGCCACTAAACCGCCGCCCACTGTAACGAGCAGGGAGACCAAAATCAAAAGTTTCCCTACACGCCGACGACGACCTGGTAAAGAACCTGAACGGACCATGAGCACATTTCAATTTAGTTCAAACGCTTTGCAAAGCGTCGAGATGTCTGGCAAAATGCTCAGCCAATACTTCAGTGTAGGTTGCAGGATTCTCACGTAAACTTTGCAGCACGGCCGCGCCCAGTTTTTCATCGGTGAGCACCGAACCGAAAGTGCAGTGCAGGATCTGCCGACCAGCTTCGGTAAATCCTTTACCAGCAGGAACGTCCTCCCAAACTTCCAAGTAAACTCGCACAAGCTCATCGTCGCCAATCAATTCTTCCGGCGACGGGACTCCCTCGAGCGTGGCATGCAGGTGATAGGTGGCTCGATCATGTTCATAGCGTGAGCGAGCAAAATCGCAAATTTCGCGAAAGAGCGCCGGATCACAAACCGCCACCACACGCAAAGCTTCCAGGTACGACGTGCCGGCTGTCTTTACATGGAACAGACCATTGGTGGCCTTCGCCAATGCCGGGTACATTGACAGTTTGTCGCTGCCGGAATGGAGACTCAACTTGTAGGGACCCAACTGCTGGGCAATCGCCGCATGGTCCTTCAAGGACCTGTTAAGAGCTGCCGAATCTCCGATATAGTCCACACCTTTTTCGCAGTCGCCAACGAACCTAGGAGCCAGCGACACCAAAGCCATGTCATGGCTCAAACATTGGTCAGCCACGATCCAATGTTCGGCCAAAGTTGTCGGCTGTTCCGTTTCATCGACGCTCAATTCAATCTCATAAGACCGCTCCAAATCGGCGTGGACCTCCCGAATATAATCTGACAATGCGATCGCATAGGTAAGTGCTTCTCCGTATTTGACAGCGCAACGCAGGCATGCCAACTCTGAAAACTCGATTTTGGTTCCGGTCGAAAGTGTGATTTCCTTACCCAAGTAATTGTCCAGCCAATCAACCCGATCGCGCACCATGGCATATCGTTCTCGCAACGTGCTCTCGTCATAAGAATCTGCCTTTTCGTCGACATGATCGGATGGATCGATCGTAAAAAACGTAAAACCGGCCGCGGCGGTGACATCCACGTCTGCTTGGCATTTCAAATGATCTGCATCGGCACCGGTCACGCCCGACCAGTCAGACGCCACCATTCCCTGCAGCGCATCGCCCATGACTTGTTCTGGCGTACGGCCCGTTCGCTGCATTTCGCGAATCGACTGCTGCGGAAATATCGGCGCTATTCCAGCACCACTTCGCCGCATGGCAGCCACGTGCCCCGGAGTTGCCATCCCGGTGCGATCCCCAAATCCAAAAGATGGTTCCATGCCCAAAACCGTGGGAGCTGGCAATTGGCTTGCGGAATCGTTCATAGTGTGTCTCCAACAGCGTGTCGTTATCGAGTCCAAGGCACATGGAGGCTCGTGGAAAGTACCGTATCATAGGGAACAGGGCGCGATTGTGGGAGGGTGGCAGGAGTGCACAGCAATTCAACCTCCGGTGACTTGACAAGGTGCATCAGCATCGCAAAGCTGACGGTAGGCAATGTGACCCCACCGTTCATGCTGGAAAAATGACTACGGGGGGGTAAAGAAGACACTCGCTGAGCTAATGAAAACATGAGATGGCAGGGCTCTAGCCCTTATTTTTTCCTCGTACACGCTTCGTAGAACTAGTAGCTAGCGCCCCTGCGGCTGATTCACCAACAGCTTGACCCCAATATTCCAATGTCATGTACGACCAAGCTCGATTTTAGAAGTCGCATGCTTAACCAAAAAAGCCAAAAACACACGATTTAACCAAACAGTCTAGCAAAACATGGTCCAACCGATGCAGCCCTCTTATAGGACACCTATTTTTATGTCACCGACCTGCGCTAGAAAACTTGTCGGTATCCTTGGACTTCTAATGGGGTGGTTACTGGTACCTAATGCGCCGGCTGTGGAACTGGACTCTCTGGTCACGGCAGATCTTGCCTTCGAAGCGCGTCCGGACTTGGCCGCGTTTCACCCACGTTTGTTACCTCTATGGTCAGCCGCTTTGGACCGCCCTGAAATCGAATTACAACAGGAGGCTGCGCGCGCCATTGTCAAAGCTCACCAAACAGGAATGGAAGGTTTAGAGTCCACCGTTCCTAGACTGATGCAGCTCCTCTCTGGCGAAAAATTACCGGATGATGCAAGCTACGATTTGGCACAAGCCTTGATCGAGCTGGACATCACATCGGCTGCCGATTTATTGATGCAACTAAGAAAGGACTCCCGGCTGCCTCTGACTCTCCTGATCGAACCCGCGCTGGCTCGTTGGGATTACGAACCAATGCGTGACGTTTGGTTGAACCGATTGCAGCAAACAAACGTGGACACCACCAGGCTCGCATTGGCCATCGATGGACTGCGCAAGGTCCAAGCATCTCAGGCTTCCGAACCACTGCGACGACTCGTATCGGACTCGCAACAGTCAAGCGAAATCCGTTTGAAAGCAGCCAACGCTTTGGGATTCCTGAGTCATGAAGGGCTCGAGCCGCTAGTCCAAGAATTACTACATCTACCGGACCACAAAGAAAACGGGGCTCCACCAACCGGTAGTTCGGTATCTGCTACATTGCTCCACCAATTGTTGTGCGTTCGGTTACTGCGTTTCCATGCCAGCAACGAGGCCATCGAACTGTTGCTATTTTTGGCCACCAATGACAACGGAGGCGTGGCCGCGTTGGCATTGGAACGCCTATTAGAAATCGATGGCTCACTGGTCACTCCAATAAACGACCAGCTCGTGCATCACATGGACAGCAACGTGCGTCGACTGACCGGTCGAGCTCTCACGCAACAAGCCACTGTCAACGCAGTCATTTTGCTTCACGAATTGTTGGATGACCCGATTCCAGATATTCGCATTCAAACGGCAGATCAAATGGTGGCACTGGACGCCCAGGCCGATCTTTCTGAATCGGTGCGATCCTCGGCAATGGACATGATGGCATCCGGCAAACCTCGAGGAGTCGAACAGGCCATCATGGTGTTGGGAGCCGTCGATCATGAACCGGCTGCCGATCAGATGGTTTCGCTACTGACATCCAAAACTCCCGAGATCGCTGTCGCATCGGCCTGGGGGCTGCGCAAGTTACAAGTGGATGACACTTCGAAGCCAATGCTTGACCACCTAAGTGCTGAAATGAAACGAACTGCTGAGCTTGACGCCGAGCTTTGGATCACATGGAAACAGACACCTCCACCCACAGTCGATTTTGACGGCCTGCAAGTCACCTACCAACAGCTACAGCAGTTAATGCAGGCCTTGTCGCTGCTGCAGTACACAGAGGCTCGTGAGCTATTCGAACAGCATTTGCCTACCCCTCCGGTTCGAGGCCTCGGAGATCCTCCCGCGGTGGCAGCAGTCTTTCATCCGGATACCAGAGCGGCTGCGATTTGGGCATTAGGTCATATCGCTTTGGATGATCGAACGGAAATGGTCACGAATCGCCTGGTTGAAATTTTGAATTCGGTGCCCCCCAGCGGAGCTGCGGAGACGTCAGTGACAAGAGCTGCGGCAGCAATAAGTTTAGGTAGTCAAGAAGTGACCTCAGCGCTTCCTTCGCTGAGAAACCACTTGGGCCCACTGCCGGCTCACGAGCAAGTGGGGTTCGCTTGTGGGCGAGTCCTACACGTGTTGGCCGGCGAGCCGTTGCCAGTGTCGTCGCCTCGAACCGTCTACCAATTAGGATGGTTTTTAGAACCCATCGAACCACCGGATGCTGAATGAAACGGCCATTCAAACTCCACATCGTTGACTTCATGGGTAAAACGAAATAACGAGTTCCAGTCTTTACCAATGCATTCATCGTTTGAGCAGCTATGAAGTTAACGACGGGAATCAAGCTACTTTGGCAGAAGTGGTTTTCTCGCACGGAAAGCGAATGGGCCAGCTATATCTTGGCCGACAAGATCTGTAGCTGGATTTATCCCAAATACAAATTCAGCGAATACTCGCGCAGTTGGCTGGCGGATGACGAGTTCTTTCGTTACTACGAACGTTTTCACGGAAAAGAAAACTACCATTCTGCAGATCGCAAATTCCTACTGAAAAACCTACTGAAGTTGGTAGATGGTTTACCAGGGGATACGGCCGAATGTGGAGTCTATCAAGGGGCATCTTCTTTTTTAATCTGTGATCATTTTCGAGACAAAGATAAACGACATGCCGTGTTTGACTCTTTCCAAGGCCTATCACAGCCGGGTCAACAAGACGGCACCCACTGGACAACCCATCAGTTCACCGTTGATGAACACGTGGTAGGTGACAACCTGGCTGAATTTCCCGCCGTCGAAATATTTCCAGGATGGATCCCGGACGCTTTTCATCATGTCAAAGATTGGCAATTCTGTTTTGTACATATCGATGTAGATCTTTATCAGCCAACGCTTGATGCTGCCAGATTTTTCTACGAACGGATGATTCCCGGAGGAATATTGCTATGTGACGACTATGGGTTCGACGGATGCCCGGGCGCACGGCGGGCTATAGACGAGGTGTTACAAGACAAGCCCGAACAGATCGTCGAAACACCCACCGGACAAGCTTTTTGCATCAAGCGCGCCGCGCAGAACTAGCCTGAAATCTTCAGCCAGGGTGAAAACACCGACCACCACCTCACAGCCTTTCTCGCAGATTGATCCAAATTCGGATAACGCATCGTCGCTAAGATGCCAAAGTACTAAGAGCACGACGTCAATGTGAGAATATTCTTGCCACTACCTGTTCTTGTCCAATGCGCCAGCAGGCAGGCCATTGGCAAGAACATGCATTCAAAAGAACATTGGGAAACACAAGGTAATCGTCA
>JAKVBZ010000349.1 GCA_022448645.1 Pirellulaceae bacterium | reverse complement strand
CGATATGAATGACGGAATCCCGGCAAGAATAGTGAGTGCCCCGTTAACGACCCCCACCAGGGACACAATCGCAATCGCTGCTACGAAGGCGACTCCTGGCGTACAAGACTGTTCGCTGATCATTAACGACATGACGATCGGCGCCAACACAAAAGTCTCCGACACCGACAAATCGAATTCACCACCGATCATGAGCAACGTTACGCCTAAGGCGATCATTCCAACTGACGATGATAGCGCTGCAATCGTGCTCAGCTGAGGCAACGTCAAGAAAGTCTTATGCTGAGAAAGCGATTCAAACAGAACGACTAGCGCGATCAATCCGATGAAAGGGCCCGTGGCGCGATATTTCAAAAACCAGGTGAGAAACTGTTGCACGACACGAACTCTTTTGGATTCGAATTGTTTTCACCGTAAGCGTAATGGATTTTATCCGGCAATTCCTAACCGGTACAACTGTTCGACGTCGGCAATGTTATCGCGATTCACAATGAGTGTTGCCGGATCAACTAGCGGTAGATCAATAACCCCATATTTGATTTTCAAATAGAGTCCCAACACAGCATAGTACCCTTGCAAAAACGGTTGCTGCGTGAGCGTCTGGTTTAGTGTTCCGTCTTTGATCGCCTTGACGATGGTTCGGTCAAGATTCCAGGCCATGACCGGTACCTCCAAACCAGCGTCCACTTTAGCACGGGCAGCCGCAGAACCAGTCACAGAATCCCAGCAGATGATGCCGGCAGTGTCGGTACGGTTTGCCAGGTAAGTTTTAATCAACTGGTAGTTTTCGGCCGGATCGAGAGTGACAGGAAAGACTTCTATTTGATCTCGTGACCAACCTGCGTCCGAGAGAACCCTCAAATAGGCGTTTTGAATATCCAGGTGTTCAGGTGAATCGGGCACGCCGTTGAACATGGCGACCGGCTCCCCTGGGGTCATCTGGGACAGGAACGGTTCGGCGCTACGAAGTGCCGCCTGATACTTGTCCAGTCCGACGGCAGTGCGAGCGTGGCGAACGATGCGAGGATCGGACGAGTCAGCTCCTTTAAAATTGTTGTAGAACTGAACGGCAATGCCTTCGTCGAGCGCGTACTGCGTCGTCGCTTCGAACGCCCGGCCACGATAGTCAATCGCCAGACCATCGGGCTTGGCAGAAATAGCCGATTTGATAAGTTCGTTGACGTTGGCGTGTGAGAATTCTTCGGGAGCGAAATAGGTAAGATCCACATCGGCAAAATCTTGCGCTGCGCTTTTGGCTCCTTTGTGGATCTGATCCCAAAATGGATTATTTAATACCGCACCAACAAAGCTAATGGTATATCGTTTCTGATCTTCTCCGGAAGCCGTACCAGCGTCTTCATTGCGACATCCAACTAACAGAGCTCCCAAGGTCGGTGCAGCAAGTCCAAGCTGCACAGAACGACTCAGCCAAGTCCGTCTGTCGGCAACTTCGGCCGAATCGGCAATGGGTTTCTGATTTTTTTCTTCTTGCATTGTGTTGTTTGTTTTCTGAGCTTCTTGCAGTGCATTGATTTTATGTTGAAACCAGCCATACAAACAAGTTGGCATGATGTACGCTTATTAGCCGCAGTGTGTCAGCCTCATTCCCTCTCCGGAAAGGTGAAGAAGACAAAGCGAGTAGCATAGGGTCTCGCCGGTCCACTATAATTTAAATAATATTGCACTGGCCGATCGTTGTTGCTGCGTGAAAACGACTTGAATCGAACATCGCCATCAATTCTAATAATAAAAGCATGATCTCTTGTGACCGCCAAGAAATACCGGTCAAACGCAAGCAATTACCTTCCCGCCTATTCCCCAAAAGCCACTGGCTTCCACAGTCTTTTACCTAACGTGATAAGATCAGCTCTCATGACGACGTTGGCGCTCCTGTTCTTAGCAGGTTTGTTCGAAGGGGCCAGCTGGGGTAACGACCAGAAAGACTACGCGGCTCAAGTGCTGGCGGACTCGCCATTGGTCTACTATCGATTCGAGCAGTCTTTGGCCGAGCATGTCAAAGATTATGCTGATGCGGTTGGGACACC
>JAKVBZ010000348.1 GCA_022448645.1 Pirellulaceae bacterium | reverse complement strand
GATGTCAATCTGCACGCTGGTAACCAGGCAAAGCTGATTGCTGAGTCCGTGCAAAAGAGCGTCGACTTACTGCAACGTAGCTCGGATACGTTCTTGGAGGTACGGCGTAATTGTGTTTCGTGCCACCATCAGAATCTTCCCAGTATCGCCATTGCTTGGGCTCGGGATCGCGGATTTCACGTTCGTACTTCATCGCTTCAGCGCATGATCGATCGTCAGGTTGCGAACTGGCAACCAAGAATCTCTCGCGCGTATCAACTCGATTCGCCATTTCCTGTGGCGCCACGGTTTCTGGGCTACGGAATGTGGGGTTTCGCAGAGCTCGGTTATGCTGCCAGTGAATTGACGGACGCTGTATCCTGGTACCTCGCTAACACGCAGCAACCGGATGGGAGTTGGAAGGCTGGAATATTCCGCCCGCCTGTCGGTGGTAGCGACGTCTTAGCAACCAGTCTGGCTTTGCGAGCCATGCAACTTTATCCATGCGAGGATCGACAAAAAATGGAGATGACCATCGCTCGCGCTCGGCGGTGGTTGATACGTCAATCACCACAAACTCATCAGGACCATGTTTTTCGGATGTTCGGGATGGCATGGACGGGAAGTGGACCCAATCAACTGAAATCGGAAGCCCGTTACTTGATGGGCCAGCAACGGGACGATGGCGGTTGGGGACAGTTGCCAGGGTTGGCGAGTGACGCTTGGGCGACTGGACAGACTCTGGTCGTGCTACGAACCGCAGCCGGTATGAGTCCCAATGACCCTTACTATCGTAACGGGGTTCGCTGGTTGCTGAAGCACCAGTTCCAGGACGGTAGTTGGCATGTAAAGACGCGTAGTTGGCCATTTCAACCCTACTTCGAAAGTGATTTTCCATTTGGTCGTGACCAGTGGGTGTCGGCACCAGCGACGGCATGGGCTGTGATGGCTCTAACTTTAGCCATTGACCCTGTGGACGTTGTTCGGGTCCTGCCAAGCCAACCTGCCGATACTGAAAAGGTTAAGGAGGCGAAGCGGGATTCGCGAATGGCGAATTCCACATCGTTGCCAGCGGCAGCAGAACAAAACGTTGACTTCTACGAAGACATCTTTCCATTGTTTGAGCGGTCCTGTTTGGGGTGTCATGGGGAGGAGAAAGCAGAGGCGAACTTCGCGGTGGTTTCCCGTGAATCGCTGCTGCGAGGTGGCGATAGTGAGTTGCCAGCGATCGTACCTAGCGCGAGCAAGGACAGTCCACTGGTAAGATTCGTCGGCGATGTCGATGCACAAGTGAAGATGCCACCGGCGGAGGCACGAGAAAAATTTCCGGCTTTCAGTCGACATGAGGTTAGTTTGCTTCGCGCGTGGGTCGATCAAGGTGCGAGTTGGCCCGTTGAAGAACAGGATCATCCGCGGCAGGACCAGGTGTCTGGAGATTAAAAACAAGATGTCGAATCGCTTACACTTGGAAACGAGTCCCTATTTGTTACAGCACGCGAACAACCCAGTGGATTGGTATCCGTGGTGTGCCGAAGCCTTGGAACGGGCGAAGACTGACGACAAACCCATTTTTCTGTCTGTCGGTTATTCCGCTTGCCATTGGTGTCACGTGATGGAACACGAAAGTTTCGAAAACGAAACGATTGCCGCCCAGCTAAATCGCAACTTTATCAATATCAAAGTTGATCGCGAAGAACGTCCCGATCTCGATCAGATTTATATGGCCGCCGTGCAAATCATGACGGGTCGTGGTGGATGGCCCATGTCGGTATTTCTGACACCCGATCTGGATCCGTTTTTTGGTGGCACCTATTGGCCGCCTCAGCCTCGTATGGGGATGCCAGGTTTTGGCCAGGTATTGGATGCCGTTCTGGAGGCGTGGACGGAACGTCGCGACCGTGCGATTGAACAAGCTCGTCAAATGACGGAGCGAATCTCCGCTGTGGCGTTTCCGGATGGCCAGGGTCATGTTTCGGAGGCACTTTTTGAAACGGCCTTCGCGCAGTTGCAGCGCACTTTTGATGCAACTTACGGCGGATTTGGCACGGCCCCTAAATTTCCTCACACGATG
>JAKVBZ010000347.1 GCA_022448645.1 Pirellulaceae bacterium | reverse complement strand
GTCGACCGATTTGACCACTGGGACCCTGTTTGCAGCATTCGGTAGTGAGTTCTTTACTAACGGTGATCCGATTGACCTGCTCACTTTTGAAACCGCTGGTGCTCTGGCGACTGACCTGAGTTGGGGAGGTCATACGTTAATGGCAGGTACGTCTGGCCAGTATACGGGATCCCGAATTGCTCAGGCGGGGATAAACTTCGATGGTTACCAAGGCATTTTAAAAGTGATTCCCTGTGACTTGAATGGTGACACCGTCTGCGACGTAGCGGACATCAATCAAATGTATGCCGAGGGTGATTTGGTAGCAGGTGTGACCAGCATGCCCGGCAACGTGGCTGATTTAGACGGGAACTCGCAGATCAACGGAACGGACATTGACGTATGGCTAGACGCTGCCGCGCAATTCAATGGTTACTCCTCGCCCTACAGCCGCGGAGACGCAGACAACTTGGGCGATATTTCACCTACGCAGCGTGATGTCGATATCACCGATTTCAACATCTTAGCGACGAATTTTTCACCAGCGGGTGATGGAAATCCGACCAACGGTCCATTTTGGGATCAAGCCAATTTCGATGGCGACGACGACATCGATATTACGGACTTCAATTTCTTAGCGGCTAATTTTACGCCCGTTGGTTATGGTGGATCGACGACGTCCATCCCTGAGCCAGCCGAATGGTTGCTGGTCGTGACAGGGGTGGTTCTGTTGACGATGCAGAGATGTCGGTTTATCGGAAGTTCAACGTTACTTTAGCCTAGAAGGTCGCACTGCCGTCGAGCGACAAGCTGCCACTGGCGCTGTACGCCCTTTTGGAAAAAGAGTTCGATTTAGGGAGGTTTGTATTCAAGATCGGTCGATTGCTGGGATAAATTTCGCAACCGATCGGAAGAACGTTCCATCTCAAAAGAGAACAACAAATTAAATCATTTTTTTTCACGCCGATCATGGTCAGCCGAGGGGTCATCTTCATGAGCCGCCAACGACGATTCAGAAAAAAACAGCCTGTGCTTTCACACACTCGTTCGTTACGCGTTGAACATCTCGAAGACCGTTGGTTGTTGTCCGGTGTGCCCGGTGATTTCAACGGCAATGACATGGTCGATACCGCCGACTTCACGACTTGGCGAGACCGACTGGGTAGTCATGCCCCACTCACCAACGACGGCGGATTAGGCGTGCCAGTTGGTCAGGCCCACTATGAGTTGTGGAAATCGAACTATGGCCTTATAGCACCGTACTGGAAGCAGTTCGGAACGGAAATGGATGGTGAAGCGATCTCTGACCGATCTGGATCTTCGGTCTCGATGAGTTCGGACGGAACGACGGTCGCTATTGGGGTACCAGGTAACGAAGACCTTGCCGGCCTGGCCCAAGTCTATCGTTACGATTTTGGCACAGGAGTTTGGAACCAACATGGACCGGATATACATGGCAACGCAGTTGGTGACCAATTTGGCTCCTCCATCGCATTGAGTTCGGACGGTAGTACCGTCGCCATTGGGGCACCCGGTAACGCCGATGTTGCTGGTCACACACAAGTCTATCGTTACGATTCCGGCACAGGGACCTGGGATCAATTTGGTGCAGACATGGAGGGAGAAACTGATGATGATCAATTCGGATCCTCCGTCGCATTGAGTGCCGATGGTAACACCGTCGCTATCGGAGCACCTGGCAACGACAACAATGGGGAACTTGCCGGTCACACACGCATCTATCGTTACGACTTCA
>JAKVBZ010000346.1 GCA_022448645.1 Pirellulaceae bacterium | reverse complement strand
GCAGGCGGGCACGAAGTTGCACGGACTGGTCGATCGGGACTGGGATTGTGGCGGCAATGGCTGTGGGGGACACGGTACCGCCTTCGAGGCGAGGATCGCTTCCGTCGAGCGTGTAGTAGACCGTTCCGGCCAGGCCAGAAAACGTTAAGAAGTCTCCTGCTTGAATCTCTCCCCCATGCTGTGGGTTGCCATTGATGAGAAAATCAGGAGTATCGGCGGTTGTGCTAGGAAACAATAAATTGTTTCGGAGTTGATCCAACACAATATCAGTCCGCAGAGGAAAGTGATTGTTGAGCAAGTTGTTCTGAACGCTCAGCCAGAATTCGCGTGTGTAGGGACAGACATAACAGACGCTGCCATGAGCTGGAACAGTATTATCCCCGGCCTCACGATTGTCTCCCCAGCGGGCTGACTCGCCAACGACGGCGCGGTCGATTTCATCCATTAATTTTCGGTACTCGGCAGCCGTATTTTCGGGCGTAAGTATCCCGTCGTGGAAGAAATGCCGCTGCACATGGTCGGCGAACAGCAATTTGTATTCGTCGTTGGCTAGGAGGCTTTGGTGGATCCCAGTGGGGGCTCCATGATGGTCCTTGTCGGTGTTGTTGTAATATACTCCAAGCCGTTCTTGGTGAACGTGTTCTGCGTCCCAACTATGGAAACGCCATTTTCCATTTGGATCGACTCGATTCTTCGAGGCGTACCAGTTGGAACCTCCCCAGTCGACGTTGCCAGCGGAGAAATTAAGTAACATGTAGTCGATAAAACCATCAATATCCAGTACATCAGTAATGCTGCGATAGTTGGAGTCGTTTGATAAGTCTAGTTGCGAAAGGGCAATCAACGAATCGTAAGCGGTGCGAGTACCGCTTACCACATTACCCGCGTAATGTTTAATGATGTCGTAGTCATCCTTGTCACCGCCGAGATAAGCAGCTGCAAACGATTCGTCTGGGCGCTCATGAACGTAATACATGCCCCAGTAGAGGCCGTTGATGTACAGATGGTGGTACTTGGCGTGGGGTGAGACCCCGCCCATGCTTTGGTGGAGGTTGGCGATATGCTGATCTTGGATGAGTTTCGCGTATTTCGTATTGCCTGTGCGTCTGTACGTAAAACCGAATCCATGGACGGCGTCGAGCACGATGGTATCAAAAGAGTCGGTGGCTTCCGGACCAAAAACTGGCTCTTCCAGCTTGGTTGGCCCAAACTCTTCCTTAAATTTCAATCGAAGCGAAAGCTTGTCAGTATTCCACCGGTAGGTGCTTGAGCCGCCAAAGACAATCACCGAGGCATCAATGTGAAAACCAGAGTTGCCATCCGGCAGGATTTGTTCCACCGAGACGGCTCGTTCAATACTTTCACCCTGAATGTAAATTCCCTGACCATTGTCTCCAAACATGTCGTCCCAGTTCATTACTAGGGAAATGGTGGGAATTGCTTTGAGGTCGCTTGTTGACAAACGGTTATATAAATCGGAGTGCCCGACAATTTCTGGATCAACCTCCCAGTCGCCACTGTTTCCGGCGTGGCCCCAGTCAGGAAAGTCAGGCAAGCCGTTGCCGTTGGAGCCAAACGATTCACTTTGCGAAAGCACGTTGTCCAAGAAAAGATAAGTTTGGGTATCGATGTCTGACGCCAGGAACCCGGGCTTGAAGGCTGCCGCACGCAGGGTCGTCGTCGATGAAACAGTAATAGAATTCGAGTACGGCGAACCGGTGGCGGCCGTCGGGGCTGATCCGTCGGTTGTGTAGCGAATCTCCGCACCTGGCGTGTCGGTCGATATCTTGACTTGAAAGGGCTCTTGGAAGAAGCCTCGATCAACACTGATGTGCGGTTTCTCGACAACCCCAAGAGAGCCAGAAATATTCGTGGAGCCGGGTGTTGGAATTGTGAAATACGCTTCGGCACCAGATATTTTTCGTTCGGCAAAGAGCTCCGCACTTATTAAAAAATCATTCTCTGTGTCGACAGCGTCCAGGCCGTGAATTGCCAGGACGTTCTCACCGGAGATTAATTGATCTGTGAATGCCGATAAATCGATTTCTTCGGCAATTGCTGCATGTTGATTTAAACG
>JAKVBZ010000345.1 GCA_022448645.1 Pirellulaceae bacterium | reverse complement strand
CGGGCGTCGAGCATCCATGTCCCAAGGACCAGTGTCCCCATCGTGGCCATCACGATTGTGATAGAACAACAAGTAACGGCCATCCTGCAACCGGAAAATCGGATCGGGTGATTTCGGGTGAAGCATTTCCCGGCCGTCGTCCCGATACCGCAAAGGTTCGGGCTGGCGCCAGCTATGTCCATCGTCGTCGGAAACGGTATACCAAATGCGGCCCGTCACCGTGCGCATGTTCATCCATAGCCTGCCATCCGGCAACAGTACGATCCCCGGTTCTTCGGCCAGACTGTAACCGAGAGAAGCTTCGGGTTCGATCTCAGGCGACACACGAATGGTACCTTCGTCATCGGGAAGCCATGTGATCTGAAGATCCTTCGGGTCGGGCCCTTCGTCGATATTGTCGAATCTCATCAACTCACACTGCGAGTCCAAATGGTTCCGGTTTCCGCCCATTGGCCGTGGGTAGGGCATCAGACTGCTCCAGCGGGTGATTCCTACGACCATCCGGTCCTGGGCATCACGAATTGGTTGCTGCCAGACAATGCAATGGGAATCCACCTTGGGATCCGGATGATCATAGCGAGTTCTCCGCCAGGGAATCTCCACACCGCCGTCGAGCCAAGTATGTCCATCATCATCGGAGTATTTTACATGCAGCGGTCCCGCCCAAACGCCCACATCGCTGAAACCCTTATGTTGAGCGTAAAGGCAATAGAGTCGACCCGACCGACTGATCAAGGGAAATCCCAGTCCCGAGCAAAGCATTGGTCCCTTCATGTCGGATAAAGGTTGTTTTGCCGCCCAGGTATGCCCCCCATCCGTGCTCCGTGAGTAGACGGTATGGCAATTGGCCGCACTTTCGAACGTCCCTTGAGTCCAAACGCACATCAGATCCCCACCCGGGGTATAGAACACATGGATGTGGTCAGCATAACCGTCCTCCCCGCCACCTGACCTCGGTAAATAGATCGCATAGTCCGGGTTGGTGCGTTGCCAATCCTCGGTGTAACACTCGTGGTCGGTCATCGTGTACTTTCCTGAAACTGCGGCGTGTGGAAGTCCCTGGCCAAAAGTTTAAATCGTGGTGTGCTTGCTGGAAATCCCCCAACGTCACACCACCACTCACTTCAACTTGGCAGATTTCGTGGAACGGTTTGTATCTCGGTGACAAATCACGTACGCTGCAAAGCCTATCGCTTAGCGAAGTAAAATCTCACAACCGTTTGGTTACTGGCAGATACTGCTGAAAGTTTTGGTAGGTCGGTAGAAAACTTTTGACCGCCCAGCCAAAGGCGCCGGCTGGCTAGCCGCCCCAAGGCCAACGCGGCTATTGGCCAATGATTCCCCTGAACTACTGCCGCAATGACGTGCCGGCTTATGTCAAACAATCCGATGAGCATCTGTTCGTTTCGGTGATGATCGAAACGGTCGAAGCCATCAAGTCCATCGACGAAATCGTGGCCATCGACGGGTTGGATTCCGTCGTGCTCGGACTCATGGACTTGTCCGGTTCGTACGGTGTCCTCGGTCAGGTGAACCACCCACAAGTCGTCGCGGCAGCGGACAAAGTGATCGCCAGTGCTCGATCCGTGGGTATGCCCTTGGGGACGGGCCAAGGCACTCATGTGGACACCATCGTCTCCCTCGCCCAACGCGGGATCCAATGGTTCCAAACGGGGGCTGACTGTCTGTATCTCGTCGAGTTCTTGGATCGTTTTTCAGAAGATGTACGGGGACGACTCGAAGACAATCGCTAAACTCTCTACGCAATTCATGCCCACCATTCAAATCAACACAGGTATTCACATCTATTACGAGCGCGTCGGACGCGGGCCGGTGTTGCTGTTGATCATGGGAACGGGCTTGAACCATTCCTGTTGGGACGCTCAAATCGCGGCCTACCGCCACGAATTCGACTGCATTGCTTTCGACAACCGCGGAACCGGCCAGACGGACAGCGGAGACGAACCCTCTGTCAACCCGTTTGCTGGCGCGCGATACGTCGGCGTTGCTGGATGCACTGGGGATTGAACAGGCCCACGTTTCAGGACCATCTCTGGGGTCGTGTGTCGCCCAAGAGCT
>JAKVBZ010000344.1 GCA_022448645.1 Pirellulaceae bacterium | reverse complement strand
GTAGGACACATCGTAGCCGTGCTGCTCGATCCAATAGGACAACGGAAACTCCCAGAGCAGAAACTCCCCCGAGCCCACCGACTTGGGATTCTTGACGAGATGGCTCTGACAATAATTGGCATAGGGACGATCAAAACTCACCCAACCGGTATCCGGCCCTGTGCTCCATTTTTTTCGTCCCGATGGATTGAGACCATTGGTGTTATTGTGATAGAGAGACCACTCATCATCCGGCCAGCTGTTGTACGTCTGCCAGGTCATATCGCTACACTGAAAAAGCAGGTCGCAGGGCCGATCGTCGCGGACAATAAAAATGACGTAGCTTTGTAGGCCGCTCTTCTTTGCAGTGAGTTTGCCGAGGTAAACACCGCTCAGCCAATCATTCGGAATTTCAAATTCCACCGAAGGCTCCCATTTGCATTCACGCAGTCGGTTTTCACCAATCGGCGGATCGGGCTGGGCTTTGCCCTCTAAAGAATTGAAGCGTTTCACACGGCGGGCACCATCGCCTCCGTAATAACCCGTGCGGAATATTTCGAGACTGAATTCCGAGACGGGGTTCGTACTGACCATCACCTTCAGCGTGTCGCCAGCACCGACACTTGTCCCACTGCAGTAGCCTTCGATACGTGGAGAACGCCACCATGTTTCTGGGTCGATATAGGTCTTCGTGAGCAGCCAGTCGCGCGTTCCTTGCCTCGCGTTTTCCTTGAGAATCGGATTGTCGCCAGCCCTTGCTGCGAATGCCCTTTGAGGTGTCATTGAGACGCCCGTTGTGAGAGCCAGTCCAACCGCTGCAGTACTCTTCAGAATTTTGCGCCGACTTGGGCCAGAGTTCGGTTTTTCAGATTCATTCATGCCTGGTTCTCGCTCTCCCATGATCAACGCCTACCATCACGTACTGGACAGTCCATCCGTTGGCTGCAGCGACCGATACAATACCACGCTGCCTTCCAGATCAAAACGACGGTCCATCATACGGTTTTATCCAGGAAGCCAAGAAAACGCTTTCCAGGAATGTCATCCGTACGATACGATCAAGCCTTCTGGCAAGCCTTCTGGCAAAAAACGACCTCGAAATCGTGAGTCACGTATGTCGATTAAGATCAGCCGGCGACGGTTTATTGGCGGAACCGCTCTTGCAGCGGCTTCATTTCATATCGTGCCTCGACATGTGCTGGGAGGTGACGGCCACACGCCGCCCAGCGAAGAGTTGACTCGTGCCGTCATCGGGATAGGTGGCGTCGCTCGTGTCCATCTAACTCACAAGGATTACCAAATCGGTCGCTTGCTGGCCGTTTGCGATGTTGACTCAGGCCCAGCGCATTTGGGATACGCGACCGGCCTGGGAGATAAAGAGGTCAAAGCTTACAAGGACTTTCGTGAGCTTTTGGATCGCCCGGACATTGATGTCGTGCACCTTTGTACGCCACCGCACTGGCACGCGTTGATGTCGGTGGCGGCAGCCGAAGCAGGCAAAGACATTTGGTGTGAAAAGCCAATGACTCGCACCATCGGTGAGGGCCAAAAAGTTGTTGACGCAGTGCGCAAGCACAATCGAATCTTTCGCCTGAATACGTGGTTTCGATTCCGCGATACCTTTTACGGCATGGGCACACCCGTCGCTCCCATCAAAAAACTCGTTGACGCCGGCATACTTGGCTGGCCACTCACGGCGTTTATCGGACCGAGTACAGGTTTCGACTGGAAGTTGAATCTCACACAGGGACGTACGGACCTGACTCCCCAACCCGTCCCCAAAGAGCTGGACTACGACATGTGGCTCGGGCCAGCACCGCACAAACCCTATCACCCCCACCGTGTCCACGGCACATTCCGCTGTTATTGGGATTACGACGGCGGAGGCTTGGGAGATATGGGACAGCATTACCTCGACCCTGTGCAATATCTGCTGGGAAAAGACAATACGAGTCCCGTCGAGATTGAAGCCGACGCCGATCCACAACACCCGGACGCCTGTGGTTGGTGGCGTCGGATTGAAATGAAGTATGCCGATGGTTGCAAAATCATCCTGGATAGCGGGGGCGATGTTCAGCCGTTTTTGACAGGACCGGATGGCAAGCTCTTCCCTGGCTTGCGAT
>JAKVBZ010000343.1 GCA_022448645.1 Pirellulaceae bacterium | reverse complement strand
AAATTGCTGCGTCAGAATATCACGGACCACCCGGCCATGGACGTCTGTGAGTCGATGATAGCGGCCTTGATGGCGATACGTCAGCCGCTCGTGATCGATGCCATAAGCATCTGATGGCATTGACCTGGGTTCCCAGCCACCAACCCGCACCGATGATCGAATTGCTCCGATTCGAAGGGCGTCCGACCATGCGCTGCGGGCCACATCCTGTAGTTACCAGATGCCGCGCAGCTGCCATATGTCCAGACTGTGCAGTCTGGCACTGCCCGCCGATGCAAATAGTTCGATCCCCAGATCATGTTCCTCGGGATAGACGACCCGAGTCACACACTCGCGTCCATCGTTGATGAAAACCTCCATCAGCGACTTGTCCAAAAATACATGCAACTTGAGCCTTTCTTCATTCTCAGCCAGTTGGAAGGGGAAGGAGGTACCATCCACATTCAACGTATTGCCGTCGTAGCGGATCGTCACCGCCCGCGTGCCATCGTCCGACCGGCGCAGGTGAATCCCCAGGGACTGGGAGCTGCCCGGTTCTAATTCTGCCAAGATCTCGAGTGTGTCACCGCGAACCTCTTTCACTAGATGACTTTTTCCATTCAATTCCACAGCGTCGATACTCATGTGTTCGGTTCGCAACCGTTGGAGCTCACGTACAGGGGACTGGCGGGGGCGTCCATCGGCTCCGATCGTCATGGTACGAGGCAGGGAAAGACAACCGTTCCAGCCGCGGCCCTGTTTGAATCCACTGGCCCAACCGAAAATGACAGGCCGCCCGGTCTCATCTTTGAGCACGTTCGTGGCATACAAACCCCTTGTCAGAAAGTTGGGAAACTTGGGGCCGTAACTATGGTCCAAGATCCCCTCGATTTCGGGTTTGAAGCGTAGGTTCTCGATGTCAAATTGGCCAATACTGTATTGCACTTGGCTGCCAGGGGAATAGAGTAAGACCCATTTATCGCCCAGCTTGAAAAAATTAGGACACTCATATTCACTCAGTTTCTTTTTGGTACTTTCCAGGAAGAGACCCCGATATTTCCAGCGTGTCATTTGGCTGTCCTGAGCCTCATAAATCGGAAGTCCGACGATACTTCCCAACTCGGCGCCGAGGATCATAAAATTTCGGTTGTTCACGCGGAACACAAACGGATCACTCCAGCCGTTGCCGAACCGTGGACCGCCGTGCGTTTCAAACGTCAACAATGGATTGACAGAAAGTTTTTCCCACGTTAATAGATCTTGGCTTCCGGTCGCTCCCCACTGTTGTCGTGGGGATTTATGATCAATCGGACAGGACGTGTAGAAGATCATCGGCTGACCATCTTCATTGATCGTCATCGATCCCGAGTTACAGCGCCGCTCGCCTACGTCGCGGGAGGCCCAAAGCGCAAGGGGAAGATATTCCCAGTGAACCAAATCCTTGCTCCGCGCATGGCCCCAGCACATCCTGGTTTCGGGAGTCACGTGGTCCGCGTTGGGAGCGAATTGGTGGAACAGGTGATAGTAGCCGTCACGATACATGACCGCACAAGGGTCGCTCATCCACTGGGCAAGCGGCCGAAAGTGGTAGACCGGTCGGGTAGGATCCGACTCGGCCTGTGGAATGGCTTCTCTCATTCCCTGTAAAGCACGCCGAATCGACGAACTGGCATTCGCTGGTGTGAGCAAGTCGATTTTCTCGTCGACCGACAAATTCAGCTGGGACTGTTCACCCCAGGCAATTCCTTGACATTCATGCTCAGGAAAAAGCTTTCCAGACAACGTCAACATGACGCTCAAAGCAAGCACTAGAGGAATAGAAAGTCCATTCAGGTTAATCCAACTACCGTCATAGGCTATCGGGATAACGTGACGTATCAGATGTCGTTCTTGCATAGCTCCTATCCTCAAGTGAATTGGTGTACCAACACTAGACCATCATCCTTCATTCGCTTGTGAATTCCGGACGAATTGTTTTCGATACAGTCTTTTGGCAGAACCATGTGGCGGCAGCAAAATATTTGCTCATGTGGTGCATGTGTTTGTGGTTCATGGTTGTCCATGTTCTTGTAGACTGCATGACGATTGTATCACCTAGAGATCTTAACCTGCTTGGTGATCTTGTACACATGGACTC
>JAKVBZ010000342.1 GCA_022448645.1 Pirellulaceae bacterium | reverse complement strand
CGATCACTTGCGTATTGTCCGCAAACGAAATGGTGGACAGTTCCGTTGCCGGCGCAAGCTCTTCAAAAGCGTCCGCGATAGATCGATCCAGCGAAGCAATTAACCTAAACTCGTCTGGAATTCCACTGTTGTTGTTCATCGCCGATGGATCGTTGCCATTTCCATTGATTCGAGATGGACGGACAGCAAATCATGCTTGCCCCAGGATGAGTTTAGCCAAATGTGTTGGCAGGTCATCCATGTCCTTCTTCAACAGATACTTCACTCCAAGCTCGTCGCAGCTCTGCTGGGTTGAGTCATTACGATCCGCTGTCAACAAAAGAATGCCGACGTCAGAATCTTCGGCCCGAATCTTCTCGGCGACTTCCAAACCGGTAATATCCGGCATGTGATGATCCAAAATCGCCACTTGGGGCGATTCCGAAGTCCATGCCTCCAAGCCCTCGTGCCCTGACTGAGCCCGCACCACGATCGCACCCGGAAAGTGCTTGTGAACCATCATTTCGACCTTCATGAGGATCGCCAGCGAGTCGTCAACCGCAAGGATCTTCATGTTGTGACCTGCTGATAGGTTGCATGCTGCGATTCGTGCAGACACGTCCGCAGCATACTGATGAGCCGAAGGGCTTACAAGAATCGCGTTTCGTTTTTAAACACAACGCGTTCAAAAACGGAACGTCAGGTTTGCAGCGGACGGTAGTACGACGATCCGTTTGTGTGCACTTGTCGAAACTCGTCAGTGATACCAAGTAGGGTTTCACCTGTACCGAGGAACAAGTAGCCATCGGGCGCAATGACTGAGCGGATCTTATTGAGAATTTCACGTTTGCCGGCAATGTCGAAATAAATCAAGACATTGCGTAAGAACACAATGTCCATACGTGGAATCGCAGGGAAAGGAGCCATCAGGTTATGATGCTCGAAGTTCACGATTCGTCGAACTGCAGCTCCAACACGCCACGTTTTGTCGTTAATCGGGCGTGAGTACTTTTCCAACAGTTGGTCCCGCATGCCTCGTTTAGCCTGCAAGCGGGAGTATTCACCAACGCGGGCGGTCTCGATCATTGCACTGGAAACGTCGGTACCCAAAACATTTACGTTCCAGTCTGAGTGCTGCGCTAATTGCTCCAGTAGTACCATGGCGATGGAGTAAGCTTCTTGTCCGCTGGAACAGGCGGCCGACCAAATTGTCAGTCCTTTTTGAACGTTTCGCGCCCCAAGTACTTCGGGCAACACCTCACGTTCGAATATGTTGAACTGCAGTTCATCTCGAAAAAAGAATGTCTCGTTATTCGTGAGGACGTCAATCAGATTTTGGCGCAGACTTGAGCCTTTGTCACAGCGAAGTCGTACAACCAGATTCACACCAGATTCAATTCCAAGTTCGGTGGCAAGTTGTTCGACCCGAGAGCGAATGAGGTAATCCTTGTCCGCGGGCAGTCGAATTCCTGTGGCTTCCTCAAAGCACCCACGAATAAATTGAAAATCGTCAGCTGTTAACTGCATGAACACGTCTTCCGCTTCGTGACGGGCTGACAAAACTGCCAAGCCCCGACGCGGACCATTCGAATTGTTTGGATTGATTACGGGACAAATCGACATTCGCGATTTGGGTGAGCACAACTACTACGCCTGCAACTCGCCGAACCGTGTCTCACCATTTCTGAAGTATTACGGAAAAATGTTCTTGTTCGGCCCCAAGCCACTACGCCGGACGAGCGACGTACCCAGTGATTCTGCGGCCCATTTCATCGATCGGAATCTCAGCTTTTGATAGGCCGGCCTCGGCAACGGCGCCTGGCATTCCCCAGATCACACTCGATTCACGATCCTGGATAAGCACCATAGCCCCCCTTTCAACCAAATGGCGGCATCCATCAAGTCCATCAGACCCCATCCCCGTTAGCACAACTGCAAGGGCATGACGCCCGTAAGTTTCGGCAACTGAGCGGAATAAAACGTCAACTGCGGGTCGGCATGAGTGTTCTGGCGGATCGTCATTGGTCGCGATCATTGTGTGGCCCCGCTGGCCACGCACAACCATGTGGAGACCTCCGGGAGCCAGATACGCGGTGCCGGGTTGAAGCGCTTGGCCATCGTGTCCTTGGCATACCGTG